>SLLP01000219.1 GCA_007133995.1 Balneolales bacterium | reverse complement strand
TCAGGATGCGGTATTCATGCTCGACATCAAAACCGAGATCGGTCAGGTATCCGTTTGTCCAGTTATCATGATTACCGGTGACAAACAGGGTATGACTACCGGTTTCGACATGATAATCACGGAAATGTTGCAGTACCATACGGCCAACCGGAGGAACCCTCTTGCCCGGATATTCCATCCAGTAGTCAAAAAAATCTCCAAGAATCACCATTTCGAGTCTGTGTTCCCTGCAAAAATCCACAAGCTTGATAATTTCAAGTTCCAACTCCCGATTTTTCTGCGCAGAAAAGGCACCAAGGTGGACATCAGAAATAAACAGAAAGGATCTGGATGGAAGTATGGCTTTACTATTTTTTTCTGTAGATAACAAAGCGGATAAACTCGGAAAATAGATATCTTGTTTCGGATTCGGGAAATTCGCTCAGTTTGCTGAGCGCCAAACCGGCGTGGTATTCCATTTTTTGATGAGCATACTCAAAGCCACCTTTCGTTTTTACAAAATGCCTTACTTTCTCAACCTCTTCGGCAGTTTTGTTTCTCTTCCGATAAAGCCGGCGCATTCTTCGCTGTTCTATGAGGGATGAAGATTCAAGCGCTGCAATAAAGGGCAACGTAATCTTTCGCTCGTATATATCGTTTCCAGCGGTTTTGCCGATTTCCCGCTTACTGTAATCCAGGAGATCATCACGAATCTGAAAGGCTATTCCTATATGATGACCAATGGTTCGCATTCGCTCGCGGGTTACATCATCGGCCGATGCACTTATTGACCCACATTCGCAACAAGCTACGAGCAGACTGCCAGTTTTTTCCGTTATGATCTGGTAATACTTATCCTCGGTCATGTTTTGGAGTTTTGAGGCCTTCAACTGACGCAACTCACCTTCGCTCATTTGTTTTACCGCCGTTGACAGGACCCTGAGCAACTCAAATTCACTCGATTCTACGGCGACGAGAAGTCCTTTTGCGAGCAGAAAATCTCCGAACAGTACGCTGGCCTTGTTTTTCCATACTTTATTGATACTTAAAAATCCACGACGCTGGTCTGCATTGTCAACAACGTCGTCATGAATAAGTGTCGCCGTGTGAAGCAGCTCGATCATTGTGGCAGCGATGTAGGATCGATTGTTGATACCGCCGCACAACCTGGAAGACAATAACACAAGAATGGGGCGCATTTGTTTGCCCTTCATGCGCATGAGGTAATTCACAATACGGTTCAGCAGAAACACATCCGTGTCAAGATGTTTTCTGAAATGAGCTTTAAACGTGGCCAATTCAGAGGCTATGGGTCTCTGAATTTCGCTCAGTGATTTGATTGGTGAAGGTTTGTTATCGATGTTATCCTCTGTTGCTTCGGTTTTCATTCAAAAGTCCGGATCATTTTGAGATTATAATTTGGTATCTTGTCGACCGGATAGATTTGAATGCGGTTGGTACAATTATTAACAAATGATTTCAAAGTGCCAATTTAGCAGAATTCTAAGAATAAATTCTCTGGAAAATGACAGCTAAGACAATAAACCGAATCGCAGTATTCACAAGTGGAGGAGATGCTCCTGGGATGAATGCTGCAATCAGGGCAGTTGTCAGAACTGCTACAAAGAACGACCTTGGCGTGATGGGCGTTCGTTTCGGCTATCAGGGCATGATCGATGATGATTTTATTGAAATGCATCATCACAGTGTTTCGAATATCCTGCAACGGGGAGGTACAATCCTGAAGTCAGCCCGGTCGGATGATTTTCGTAAAGCAGAAGGACGAAAAAAAGCGGTTGAAAATCTCAGGAAACACAAAATAGATGCTATTGTTGCCATTGGTGGCGACGGAACATTCCGGGGAGCAACCGAGTTGCACGATGAGTACGGGTTTCCTGTTGTTGGTGTGCCCGGAACCATAGACAACGACTTGTTCGGCACAGATGAGACGATTGGATACGATACCGCCCTGAACACAGCAATGGAGGCCATTGACAAGATCAGGGACACAGCGGATGCGCATGATCGCCTGTTTCTCGTGGAAGTCATGGGACGCGAAGCTGGTTTTATTGCACTTGAAACGGGCATAGCGACAGGTGCGGAGCTCATACTTCTGCCGGAGGCAATGAAAAAGATAGATTATATCCGTGATTCCCTGCATAAGGTATTTAAGGTGCAGCGCAGAAGCAGCCTGGTTGTCGTCGCTGAAGGTGATGAAACCGGTGGGGCATTAAGCCTGGCAGAAAAGCTGAAAGATGATTTTGGAAAATACGAAATGAGGGTCAGTGTGCTCGGGCACCTTCAGCGCGGCGGATCCCCCACATCTCATGATCGAGTACTTGCCAGTCGGCTTGGAAGTGCTGCTGTTCAGGCGTTGCTCAACGGACATACCAGCGTCATGATGGGCGTACTCAACCACAAAAACGCACTGACCCCGATGTACAAGACCTGGTCGGAAAAAAAGAACATTGACTTTGAACTTCTTGAACTGGCACAGGTCATTAGATAATCAACTGAAGATGATGAATATTGAAACAGGGCTGGTCCGCCCATTTCTAACGGACGAAGAGTGGAATGTTTCGCAAGCTGCCGTCAAAGAATCTTCAAACCAACTTGATGCACGCACCGGCCCGGGCGCCGAATGGCTGGGCTGGCAATCCATTCTCGAAGAGCCTAACGACGCTCTCCTGGAAACCATGGAGATCATTGGTACCGAGATACGGGAAAGAGCAGATGTTTTCATTGTATGCGGTATCGGGGGATCGTATCTGGGAGCCCGCGCTGTTATTGAAGCTCTGACGCCGGAATTCAGCGACAAGGGGCCGGAAATTCTGTACGCCGGACATCACATATCCGGCAGATACATTAAGCGCCTGATCTCTTACCTGGAAAAACCCAATTCAGACGGCTCGCAAAAGCAGGTCTATCTTAATGTTATATCAAAATCCGGGACCACCATGGAGACCGCACTGGCTTTTCGTTTCCTGCGGAAATGGATGCATGACCGTTATGGTGACGAGGCAGTTTCTCGAATTTTCTGCACAACCAGCAAGCAGGGAGGTGCACTTAACCAGATTATAAAAGCGAATGGCTACCGCAAATTTATTCTGCCTGACGACATAGGCGGCCGGTTTGCTGTGCTTACACCTGTTGGACTCCTGCCCATAGCAGTCGCAGGTATAGATGTGAAAAGCCTTTTCTACGGTGCTGTGGAGTGCTATCAGAAAATGAAAACCGATCGATCCAATCTCTCTGAATATGTAACTGCCCGGTTTGCACTCTACAAGAAAGGCTATGCCATTGACCTTGTAGCATCATTTGAACCGGCCCTGACATCCATGGGGGGCTGGCTGCAGCAGCTCTACGGAGAAAGTGAAGGAAAAAACGGAAAAGGTCTTTTTCCATCGGTGGCATGCTACTCAACCGACCTGCACAGTCTTGGCCAGATGGTTCAGGATGGTAAACGGAATATCATGGAAACCGTCTTAAAAATGGTGGATGATGATCAGTCCATTAAAATTCCTTCTGAAAACAATGATTACGACGGCCTGAATTATCTGTCGGGAAAGTTCATTGAAGAGGTCAATGACAAGGCTTTTCAGGGAACCATTCAGGCTCATAGTGAGGGTGGAGTACCGGTTTTTATCGCAAATATCGAGAAGCTTGATGAAGCCAGTCTTGGCCATGCGATTTATTATTTCGAGGTTGCCACGGCAATCTTTGTTTACTGTCTGGGCGAAAATCCGTTTGACCAACCCGGTGTAGAGGCATATAAAAAAGCAATGTATCGCTTGCTGGGTAAAAAGGACTGATTTGCATGACTGAAAAACAACCACCTGCGGGGAAACAAACATCCGAATTTTATTACTATGCCGTTGCCGGGAATATCGGTGCCGGCAAGTCGTCCCTTACCACGCTGCTTGCCAAACACTATCACTGGAAAGCATATTACGAGTCGGTAGATGACAATCCCTATCTGTCAGATTTTTACGAAGACATGAGGCGATGGAGCTTCAACCTGCAGATATATTTCCTTTCCAGCCGATTCCGAAGCCAGAAAAAAATCGTTAGTACCCGGCAGAGCTTCATTCAGGACAGGACGATCTATGAAGATGTTGAAATATTTGCCAAGAATCTCTACCAGATGGGATTGATGAGCAAGCGTGATTTTGAAAACTACAGCAACCTGTTTCACGATATGGCCGAATTTCTGTCACCGCCTGATCTTTTGATTTATCTCAGGGCCGATGTTCCGACTCTTGTTCGCCAGATTCAACAGCGGGGAAGAGACTACGAAAGTACTATCCGAATTGAGTACCTGGAAAAGCTGAATACACTGTATGAGGACTGGATTAACAGGTATCCGCATGAAAAGCTGATTATTGATACAGATCACATTGATTTTGTTAATAACAAGGAGGACCTGGGAAAAGTTATCGAATTGATTGAACAAAGAAGATTTGGTCTGTTTTCATAGCATTGTATATCAATGTAATATTTGCTAAATTTGTAAGCTTAGTTATAAACACCGAGATTGATATGGTTACCTTTCGTTTCAATGAGATACCCCTAGGGCTTTCAGAGGAACACCTTGAGCTGAAAGCCGAGTCACTTGGCATAGAGCAGCCTTTTATCCATAAGGTTTGGGTGAAGTTTAGATTCAACAAACAGGAAGATAGTCTTAGAATTCAATGTCAACTCTCAACCGAGGCGACATTGACATGCGATCGTTCTCTTGATGAATACCACACCATCCTTGAAAGCAATTACGAAGTGATTTTTCAGTTGAATGCCGAGGATGAACGTGAGGAGATGTCGGGTACCCTCAGAAGACTGGAGCCATCTCAGAATGTCATCGATATCACCAAAGAGTTGCATGATACGGTTCTGCTGGGCATACCTGTCAAAAAACTGCATCCCAGGTATATTAAAAAAGATGGAGAAATTTCTGAATTTGAAGCGAGTTTTTTTGAAAAAAAAGAAGATGATCATGATCCCAGATGGGATGCACTTACGGAATTAAAACAAAAAATTCAAAAGAATTGAATGACTGATTATGGCACATCCAAAAAGAAAAACATCCAAAGCCAGAAGGGACAAACGGCGCACTCATCAAAAGCTTGATGACCTTACACTGACGGAATGTCCAAACTGTGGGACAGTACATCAGCGCCACCGTGCCTGTTCGGAATGTGGATACTACAGAGGCCGACAGGTAGTGAAAGCAGCCAGTGAAGTATAAGGGAAATAGCTTGTATCGCATTGAAACGATCACATTGACCCATTTTGAAATTAAATGATAAAAATTGCCGTTGATGCCGCAGGCGGTGATCATTATCCTCAAAATCCTGTGAGTGGAGCCGTATTGGCTGCCCAGGAGAATGATAATATCACCATAGTTCTTACCGGGCCGGAATCCGAAATCAGCAAAGAGCTTGATAAACATGACTATCCAAAGGGACGCATCATCCTGCACGATACTCCCGAGATTATTGGAATGGAAGAGTCACCAGCCCAGGCAGTCAGAAATAAGACGCAGTCATCAATCGTAGTAGGACTTGGCATGCATCAGAAGGGTACTGTCGACGGCTTTGTAAGCGCAGGAAATACAGGCGCGCTTATGGCTGCTTCGGCTTTTATCCTTGGACGTCTGGATGGTGTTATTCGACCTACCATAGCAACCTTCTTTCCGACAGTGAAACGATACGGATTAATGATTGATGCAGGTGCAAACCTTGAAGTCAAACCGGAAATGCTGTTTCAGTTTGGTGTGATGGGGAATATCTATGCCCGTGATATTATGGGGATAGAGACTCCGCGTATCGGTTTGTTGAATGTAGGAGAAGAGAAAGAAAAAGGTTCTGAAACGCTGAAAAAAGCGCATGTCCTGCTTGAGGCGCTGCCCAATTTTGTAGGCAATCTGGAGGGACGTGATATTCTCTCCGGTCAGGCGGATGTTTTCATTTGTGATGGAATAACAGGCAATATCCTTTTGAAGTTCGGTGAATCCATTCCTGATGCGTTAAAGATGCTTCTAATGGGAGTGATCAAAAAACGCCAGCTTGACAAGGAGCAGGTTGCTATGGTGGTCTCCCTTCTTGAAGAAGCCTTCTCTCCATTTGACTATCAAAAGGTGGGTGGTGTTCCCTTCCTTGGTGTTAATGGCATAAGTATGGTGGGGCATGGCGGAAGCTCTCCTGTTGCCATAAAAAACATGATCCTTAATGCGGTCAGAATGGCCGAAATCGATATTAATAAAAAAATCATTGCATCTGTTGCATAAGCAGTGTGGTTGGGAACCATCTGCGAAAAGCGGCATCATGCCGGAATACGGACTGTAAAACATAAGAAATGAGTTCTAATTATAAAGCAAAGATATCTGCTGTGGGGCACTATTTGCCTGATTATGTCTTGACAAATCAAGAGCTTGAAAAAATGGTGGAGACCAATGACGAATGGATTCTGACCAGAACCGGTATCAGAGAAAGGCGTATCTTGAAGGATCCTGACAAAGCTTCTGCATTCATGGCGGCGGAAGCGGCGAAAGAGGTTCTTGAGCAACGGAAAATGGATCCTGAAGCAATCGATGCAATTATTGTCGCTACAGTTACGCCGGACTACATGTTTCCTGCAACGGCATGCATTACCCAGACGATAATTGGGGCGAAAAATGCTTTTGCGTTTGATTTGTCCGCCGCCTGTTCCGGTTTTCTATATGCATTGGAGACCGGTTCCAATATGATTGAATCCGGTCGATATAAAAACGTGCTGGTTATTGGATCGGATAAAATGAGTGCCATAACCGATTACACGGATCGAAGTACATGTATTCTATTCGGAGACGGTGCGGCTGGCGTACTCCTTGAACCCTCGGTTGACGAAAACGGCATTATCGACAGCATCATGCATTCCGAAGGTGACATGACGCAAACGCTTATTCAGTCGGGCGGGGGAAGTCGCAATCCAGCAACACATGAAACTGTCGACAAAAAAATGCATTATATTTACCAGGAAGGTCGTCCTGTATTCAAACGGGCTACAGAGGGTATGGCCGATGTATCCGTTGAGATAATGAAGAAAAACAATCTGACCGGTGATGATGTGGACTGGCTTGTTCCTCATCAGGCCAACCTGAGAATTATCGATGCAACAGCGCGCAGAATGAATCTCGATCCTTCTAAAGTCATGATCAACATAGACAAATACGGGAACACCACGGCCGCAACGATTCCGCTTTGTCTGTATGACTGGAAAGATCGGTTGAACAAAGGCGACAAGCTGGTACTTGCTGCATTTGGCGGAGGCTACACCTGGGGTGCCACGTATCTCAAGTGGGCCATTTAAATACTCAATGAAATGAAAAAAGCGTATCTGTTTCCCGGACAGGGTTCACAAAAAACCGGAATGGGATGGGATCATTATCGGTTCCACGGCGGATTTAAAGCCCGCTGTGATCAGGCAAATGACATACTTGGTTATCGTATAACTGATGTGATGTTCAATGGGCCGGACTCCACTCTGACACAAACCAGATACACCCAACCTGCCCTGTTTGTACATGCTTTAGCCCTATATGAAATGTTAGGACACCATGCTGATATGGTTGCAGGACATAGCCTTGGTGAATATACGGCGCTGGCAGCTTCCGGCGTTTTGAAATTTGAGGATGCCCTTAATGCAATACAGCGAAGAGGAGAGTTGATGCAGCAGGCAGGTGAGACCCATCCGGGATCCATGGCTGCCATTATTGGGCTTGAAGATGATGTGGTTGAAGCAATTTGCACGGAGGTTTCCAGCGAGCCGGATTCGGTGGTCATACCAGCCAATTATAATACAAAAGGCCAGTTGGTCATTTCTGGTCACACCTTGGCGGTTGAAGAGGCTATGGACAAACTGAAGGTAGCAGGAGCCAAACTCGTTAAGAAACTGCCTGTCAGTGGAGCTTTTCATTCCCCCTTGATGGAGTCGGCCCGCGATGAGCTGAATGCCATACTGGATATCATTACTTTTCAAAAGCCAAAGGCACTGGTCTATTCAAACGTCACCGGTGCCGGTTCCGATTCACCGGAAGTAATTAAGGAAAACCTAAAGCAACAGCTTTTGAAGCCGGTGCGTTGGACTCAGACGATTGAAAGCATGCATGCAGACGGAGCCCGTCATTTTGTTGAGACTGGTTCGGGGAATGTATTGCAGGGTCTTGTAAAAAGAACGATAAAGGAAGTCGAAGTCACAGGATTTCAATAAAACAAGGAAATTGCAGATCATGAGTTTGGAAAAATTCAGTCTTGACGAAAAAACAGCTGTGGTCACCGGTGGCAGCCGGGGAATTGGCAAGGCCATTGCACTACAACTCGCAAAAGCCGGTGCCAACGTTCTTCTTACCTACGCCAGATCATCCGAAGCTGCGGAAGAGGTGGTTCACCAGATTGAGTCAGCTGGAAGAAAGGCAAAAGCTCTCAAAGCAGACGCTGTCGATTTCGCCCAGGCGGAAAAGGTCATAGCCACAGCTCAGAAAGAGTTTTCCGGAATCGACATTCTTGTAAACAATGCCGGTATAACCCGCGATACGCTTATCATGCGCATGAGTGAAGAGCAATGGGACGAGGTGATTCGAACCAATCTCAAAAGTGTATTCAACTACTCGAAGGCTGTAATTCGTCCAATGATGAAGGCAAGGGCCGGATCCATCATCAATATCAGTTCAGTAGTGGGAATATCCGGCAATGCCGGACAAACCAATTACTCCGCATCAAAAGCTGGTATCATCGGGTTTTCCAAATCCCTCGCAAAAGAAGTGGCATCGCGCAATATCAGGGTCAACGTGATTGCACCAGGATACATATCCACAGAAATGACAGGACAACTCGATGAAAGCATCCTGAAGAGCATTGAGGCGCAAATACCATTGAAAAGAGCAGGTGAATCTGATGAAGTTGCCAATTCCGTTGTATTTCTGGCATCAGATGCATCCTCTTACCTCACTGGCGCCGTTTTGACTGTTGACGGAGGCATGGCAATGTAGCCTTCCTCTTAATGTTGATTTAACTGGAATCTCTTTTTATTATAAAAGGCGTTAGAGCGAGCCCATTGGTAAATTCCAAGAATCGCGAAATCAAACACATAACTCACAATAAACAGGTAACACATTATGTCGAAAGATATCGATGCAAAAGTAAAAGCAATTATCGTTGACAAACTTGGAGTCGATGAATCCGAGGTAAACAACGATGCAAATTTCACAAATGATCTGGGAGCTGATTCTCTGGATACTGTGGAACTTATCATGGAGTTCGAAAAAGAGTTTGATATCAGCATACCTGATGAAGATGCAGAAAATATTGCAACTGTCGGTGATGCTGTAGAATATCTTAAAGGAAAAATCTCCTAACAGCCACCTACCTCCCTTTATTTGATGTCTAAACGCAGAGTAGTAATTACCGGGATTGGGGCCCTTACACCCGTCGGTAAAGGTGCCCCCGAATTTTGGAATGGGTTGATATCCGGAAAAAGCGGCTCAAAGTCGATTGATAATTTCGATGTCAGCAACTTTCCCACCAGATTTGCCGCACAGATCGAGGATTATGACGCCTCGGAGTACATGAATACCAAAGAGGCCCGTCGCATGGACAAGTTCTGTCAGTATGCGATGATTACAACGGAGGAAGCATTACGTGACTCGGGACTCGATCTGGAGCAGATAGACAACGATCGGGTTGCCGTCATTATCGGAAGTGGTATCGGTGGGATGCAGACGTTTTATCAACAGTCTGTGGAATTCCATGAAAAAGGGCAGCGGGCTGTATCGCCGTTCTTCATACCTATGCTCATCCCCGACATGGCGGCCGGACAGATCTCGATCAAGTACGGATTTCGCGGTCCCAACTTCTGCGCCGTTTCGGCTTGTGCAACCGGTTCGCACAATATCGGGCTCGCTTACGATGCCATTGTCAACGGTCACGCCGATTATGCGGTTACTGGGGGTGCAGAGGCTTCTGTTTTCGGTATGGGTCTTGCCGGTTTCAATGCCGTACGTGCCATGTCTACCCGCAACGACACTCCTGAAACGGCATCCCGTCCGTTCGACAAGACGCGTGACGGGTTTGTGTTGGGAGAGGGTGCCGGGATGATGATTCTGGAATCCTATGATTCTGCAGTGGCCCGCGGAGCCCGAATATACGGTGAGATATCCGGATACGGATTTTCAGCTGATGCCCATCACATAACGGCGCCGGATCCTGAGGGTAAAGGGGTTATTCTCGCCATGACCAGTGCCCTGAAATCTGCCGGAATACAACTCGAAGATGTTGATCATATCAACATGCATGGCACATCCACACCGTTGGGAGATATTGCAGAGACACGTTCCATAAAAAAGGTATTTGGGGATCATGCCTACAAAATAAACCTCAATTCCACCAAATCGATGACAGGACATACACTCGGTGCAGCCGGTGCTATAGAGTCCATTGCCACCGTTCTGGCTATCTATCATGGGATTATACCTCCAACGATTAACTATGAACATCCCGACCCTGATTGTGATCTGAATTATACCACCAATGAAGCCGAGGTCAGAAACATCACCTATGGTTTGAATAACGCTTTCGGGTTTGGTGGTCATAACACAACATTGGTTTTCAAAAAAATTGCGGAATAGTGATTAAGCGAATCCGGGCATTGCTTGAGCGGAAGCAACTCGATTCTGAGCATAAAAAAAAAATAGAAGCTGTCAGTGAACTGGTTGGCCTGCCTGCCTGTAGACCAACACTATATCTGAAAGCCTTGAGGCATCGCTCTTTGGTTGCGGAGAAAAATATGGCAGCAACCGAGTCTTATGAACAGTTGGAGTTTATAGGTGATGCCGTACTTGATCTTGTTGTATCCGAGATAATCTACGAAATGTATCCGGATGCCGGGGAAGGTATGCTTACCCAGCTTAGGTCCCGCCTCGTAAAAGGCGAAATGCTGGCACGGTTAGCCCGGAACATCCATTTGATGGAATATATTGAACTTGGGGAAAGGGTGAAAAACCAGGGTGTCGAACAATCTAAAAGTGTACTTGCAGATGCTTTTGAAGCGTTGGTTGGTGCTGTATTCCAGGATCATGGCTACAATGCATGCCGTGATTTTGTTGTAAAGCTCTATAAGGAAAATGTTGACTTCGACGAGCTGATAACCCTTAGCGACAACTATAAAAGCATCCTTCTGGAAATGGTACAGGCAAAAAAGATGCCTGCACCGATATACCGCATTGTTAAGGAGGCTGGTCCGGGACACGAAAAAATCTTTGATGTTGAGGTGCGTGTCAATGATAAAGTCATGGGAACAGGTAGCGGAAAGAACAAGAAAAAAGCAGAACAGGCCGCAGCACGGTCTGCTCTAAATATCCTGAGGAAGATATAGTGATTCTGTTGTATCTTCCAATAAATATTATTCGGTTATACTCATTTAGGTATCCACAACAATAATGCTCAGCTTTGTATGTCAAAATCGACGATCGAGATAAAAAGGACTCCACATTCGCGGTTAAACGAGATTGATTTTGATAATCTCACATTTGGTGAACAATTTTCAGATCACATGCTAGAAGTCCGCTATAGTGACGGACGATGGCACAAGCCCCAGATTTTACCCTACGGCCAAATACCCATGTATCCTGCGGTCTCTACACTGCATTATGGACAAGCTGTTTTTGAGGGCATGAAAGCATTTCGCTATGAGTCAGAGAAGGTTAATATTTTCAGAATCCAGAAGCACTACGATCGATTTCAGCGTTCCTGCGAACGGGTATGTATACCTGAAGTACCCGAAGAAGTCTTTAAGGAGGGAATGGTTGAACTCGTTCGCACCGATCGTGAATGGGTTCCCAGAAACAAGTACAAGTCACTTTATATACGGCCAATCGTATTTGCGACAGACCAGACTCTTGGCTTGCGCGCATCCCAAAATTATCGCTTTTACATCATTTGCAGTCCGGTTGGCAACTACTACTCTGAAGGTATTAAACCAATACGTCTTACCACTATGCCAAAATATGTGCGAGCCGTTCTTGGTGG
>SLLP01000216.1 GCA_007133995.1 Balneolales bacterium | reverse complement strand
TTGAAACGCTACTGAAGTTTGAAATCATTTATTAATTCGGAGCGGTAGCGATGTGGATATATTCAGTTTATGCCAATCTCATTACTTAAAATTAGGTTCATATGACCATGGGGTACTATTTACTATTAGGAAAATTTTCCGGTAGTGATAGTATCATATGACTCTTATTCCCAATTTTGGAACTTTACATATTGCTCATGCGCGTCATTTCACGCAACAGATTGAAACAATTCCGGCTAGTGCACGCAGATCCGACCTATCCAAACCGATGAAGATTGCCTAAAGGTTCTGATCCGAATTGAATCACTGTTCGATGCCCGCCCCATTTTCATTTTGGCAGGTCTTTTGCTACATTGCAACGACCTTCCATTGAAATCAGACTTCATGAGCAACACTTCAAGATCCGGCAACAGCTCCCGATGGAAAATGGCGCAGGAGTATGAAGCCGAATGGTGGCAAAATGTCACGGATATTTACGATACGGATTACCTTGTCCGATTTGCCTCCGAAATTAAGGAACTATTGTCAAAAACTGATCTGGACATTTCCCGCGCCGATGTCCTCGAAGTGGGAGCCGGACCGGTTGGAATCGTTTCCTATCTCGGATGCCGTCGCCGGGTGGCATCGGATCCGCTGGACAGCCATTTTGAATCGCAAGCCGCCTATCGCACATTCCGCTAACAGGCCAGACAGCGGGGTGTGGAGTACATCGAAGCGAAAGGGGAAAAACTGCCCTTTTCAGACCGGGAATTTGATCTGGTCATCACCGACAATGTGCTGGATCACACGGAATCACCGGGAAAGATCCTCTCCGAAGCCCGAAGGGTACTCACATCCGGTGGCATCATGTACCTTCGGGTAAATGTGTACCATTTTTGGGGTAGATTCATACGCATGATGATGGAGCTGACAGTCATTGACAAAGGTCATCCCTTCACCTTTTCTTCGAAAAAACTTACAACCATGGCCGAAAATCATGGCTTTCACATTCTCTCTTCCAACAGAGCCTCTTTTTTTGCCAGCTGGAAAAAGGACTGGTCACGTGCATTTGCCGGAAATCGAAAAGCCCTGATCCAGGCGTTGTTTTGTGTAAGCCGTGCGCATCATGAATTGCTCTTGCGCCGGCTGCCATATCAAGTGTGAATCGTCGAATCAGCAAAGCTGTACCGCAGAATTTTCACAGCATCAGATCTGAGTGTACTGCAGAACTTCCATTGCATCAAACCAGCTTTGACATCAAACCTGGCGGCAAGGACATCGAACTCAATTATTCTGCCCGGCCATCACGGCAGTGCGCTCACGCATCATCTCCATCCCTCTGCGGATCGCATCCTCATTTAGCGGAATAAGATGATGGTAACGGGACGGCAGCACTTTTTCCAGACCCTTGATTACGTTATCCACTTCCAGCACCGGCTTGACCGCAAGCAGGCCGCCGATCACGATCATGTTAAATACTTTTGTGTTTTTCATAAGCACCGATTCGTCATAGGCGGGCAGTGAGCAGACCCGGATGTCCGTGCGCCCGGGCTTGCGGGACATGCCATTCTCCTCATAGATCAGCAGGCCGCCCGGCTTCACAGACCTCTCGAATTTGTCCATCGACGGCTGATTCAACACGATCGCCGTATCGAATTTTGTGAGTACCGGTGAGCTGATGGGTTCATCGCTCAGAATCACCGTGCAGTTGGCGGTCCCGCCGCGCATTTCGGGCCCGTATGACGGCATCCAGCTGACCTCCAGCCCCTGCATCACACCGCCATAGCACAAAATTTGCCCCATCGAGAGCACCCCCTGTCCGCCAAATCCGGCAATGATCATCTCTTCTGTCATATCGAATATCATTTACGTTCGCTGATTATCTCCACTGCTTTCCGGGATGATCCGGCTCATTCCGACAACCACCCAACGGCCCACAGGCATTTGCCCTTTAACCGCCATTCGTTCGGCCTGCCACCAGGCCCTTTCCCGGAACCTTGATATCCCCAAGCGGGTAGAACGGAAACATGTTCTCCTCCATCCACTTGTTGGATTCCACCGGGCTCTTCTTCCAACCCGAGGGGCAGTTGGATACGACCTCCACAAAACAAAGGCCCTTGTTTTCATTCTGATATTGCAACGCCTTTTTCAGCGCGCGCCTGGTCTTCCGGGCGTTTCCGGGCGTATGTACCGACTGGCGGGTCACATAATAGGTCCCGGGCAGCTGCGCCACCAGCTCGGTGATCTTGAGCGGGTTGCCCATGGTGCGTACATCGCGCCCCAACGGACATGTAGAGCTCTTCATGCCGGGAAGCGTCGTCGGAGCCATCTGTCCGCCTGTCATCCCGTAAATTCCGTTGTTGATGAAGACAATGAGAAAATTCTCGCCGCGGTTGCAGGCGTGGATGGTTTCCGAGGTACCGATCGCCGCCAGGTCGCCATCCCCCTGGTAGGTGAAAACATACTTTCCCGGGAGGACGCGCTTGATCCCGGTCGCCACGGCCGGCGCGCGACCATGGGCCGCTTCCTGCATGTCCACATTGAGATAGTAGTAGGCGAGCACGGAGCAGCCTACCGGAGCAACACCGATTGTTTCACTTTGAATGCCGAGTTCGTCGATAGCCTCAGCCAGCATGCGATGGGCCGTCCCGTGGCCGCATCCCGGGCAGTAGTGCAGTTCCCGGTCGGTCATCACTTCGGTCTTTTTGTAAACCAGGTTTTCCGGACTGATAATTTGTTGTTCTGCCATGGTTGATCCGCTGTTGCTATATTGGTTTATTTTCTGTTTTCGGTGTTGGCGGAATGTCTTCCGGATCCGCCTCAATCTGCCGGGCGCGTCGGGTTTACAGGTCCGACCGTGCCGAATGCAGGCACTACCACTGTTATGCCGGTTGTTTCTGGAGCCATTCCTCCAGGTGTTTTTCAAGCGCGGCGAGGATCTCATCCGGACCGGGAATCATGCCGCCGAACCGGCCGAAATGCTCAACGGGTGTGCGTCCGTTCACAGCGAGGCGCACATCCTCCACCATCTGACCGGCATTCATTTCCACCGTGAGCATGCCGCTTACCTGTCCGGCCAGCCGCCGTATCTCCTCGACGGGGAATGGAAACAGCGTGATGGGGCGCAGCAAACCGACACGAATGCCTTTCATCCGGGCCTGGTCCATG
>SLLP01000096.1 GCA_007133995.1 Balneolales bacterium | reverse complement strand
TAAATTGTTTCAAACTTTCTTGAAGACGTTATAAACACATAAATTTACATTGAAATGAAATTAAAATTTGTTCCTCGTTCAGATGTTCGTATTACCAAAAAAAGTTCCTCCAAATTTCGACCACTAATTGAGTCCTTGAACAAATTGGAACCTGGTGGTGATGCATTGGAAGTTACTTTTTCAAATGAAAAAGAGCTAAATTCAATGAGAAATGTTGTATACACCTACAACCGGGAAACAGGTGCCAGAATAAAAAGTGGCAAAGATACTGTAAATGGTAAAGTATTTTTCTACAAAGAGAAATAAAGAGCTAGTCTCGAATTTCGGATAGACAACAAGTTCGGGATATATAAAAAGCCCTCAATGGAATCGATTGAGGGCTTTTTATATATCCCGTTTTTTTTATAATCAGCTGAGCTCAAGCATACGGTCTAATGAGCGCCTGGCTTTGATCCGGATATCCTCCGGCACTTCGATTTGATAGATATCCTGTCTCAGGCAGGTAAGAGTATCTTCAAGGGTGATCTCATTCATATGCGGACAGCGTATACTGCACATGCGGAGCATCTCCTTATCGGGGTTTTCAGCGGCGATGTTATCACCCATTGCGCACTCCGTCAGAATCAGAAATCTATTGGCATCTGATTCACGGACAAACCGGGTCATCGCTGTAGTTGAGCCGCTGTAGTCAGCCGCTTCCACTACTTCCGGTGGACATTCCGGATGGGCGACTACAACTGTATCGGGAAACTGACGACGTGCATTCTGAATATCCTCTACAGTGAATTTATCATGCACCTCGCATCGCCCGTCCCAGATAATCATGTCATCTTTGCCGGTCCGATTGCTACCCGGAAAAATCACATTTTTACCCGTTTCCCTGGCAATATTTTTCGCAAGAAATTCATCAGGAAGACATATAACTGAATCGCTATCAAGTTTTCTTACAATGTCTGATGCATTGCTTGACGTACAACACACATCTGTTTCTGCTTTTACATCGGCATACGTATTGATATAGGTTACAACCGGGATGCCGGGATATTTGGCTTTCAAATCCCTGACGTCCTGTGCCGTTATGCTGGCTGCGAGTGAACATCCGGCCTCCTTTGCGGGCAGAAGAACCATCCGATCGGGATTAAGGATCTTGGCAGTTTCCGCCATAAAACGCACTCCACAAAATACAATGCGATCGGCGCTGGTTTCAGCTGCAATACGTGCGAGCCCGAGTGAGTCCCCGACATGATCAGGAATACTGAAAAAAAGAGCCGGTTCCATATAATTATGGCCCAGTATAACTGCATTTTTCTCTTTTTTCAGCCTGATGATTTCGCAGGCAATTTCAGCCTTTAAAACCAGTTCGCTCTCCGGAACAATATTCCGCAGTTTTTCTTTCAGATAGTCAAGTGTTTCAGATGCCGTTGCGACATCCGGCATTTTCGTCGTCATTATCATCGAAAGGTTATTACTGTATAAAAAAAGGAGGCATGATGGATACCACACCTCCTTGAGCAGAAACCATCTACAAGTAAACGCTATGAATCAGTTTTCCTTGTCTTTATCCTTTTTCTCGTTTTTCTTTTCGTCATCTTCCCTTTTCTGAAGTTTTGCCTTCAGATCCTGCAAGCCGGACATCTCCCCGAGAGTCAGTGCACCGGAAGATGAGGAAGCGGCCTCCTTCTGTTCTTTCTTTTTGGAAGCCGCTTCTTTCTTCTTGTCCATTTTGCCGACTTTATTCTGGCTTATGACGATACTTTTACCGTTCTCATCAAAGTCAACGACGATCACGTTCAACTTGTCATCTTCCTTGTAAGACTCTTCCAGGTTGTCACCATGTTCAGCTTCCCTTGCAGGCATATAGGCTTCAACACCCAGGGGCAGTTTGGCGAACAGACCTTTATCTGTCACACGGCTCACAACAGCTTCGGTCTCATTTCCAACAGCATACTCAGTCGCATATTTCTCCCACGGATTATCTTCAATCTGCTTATGACCGAGAGAAATCCGACGGTTGTCGAAGTCAACCGAGAGGATTACAACCTCCAGCTCATCACCCTTGTTAACTACTTCACTTGGGTGATTGACCTTGTCGGTCCAGCTCATATCAGAGATGTGCACAAGACCGTCAATACCAGGTTCAAGCTCCACAAATACACCGAAGTTGGTAAGATTTCGAACAACGCCCTTGTGCTTCGATCCAACAGGGTAACGTTCGAGGAGATCTTCCCACGGATCAGACTGAAGCTGTTTTACGCCAAGGGAAACCTTTCGCTCATCTTTGTTGATGTTGAGTATGACACATTCGATGACCTGGTTCTTTTCGACCAGCTGTGACGGATGCTTGATGTGCTGTGTCCAGGACATTTCGCTGATATGCACCAGGCCCTCCACACCTTTCTCCAGTTCGATGAAAGCACCATAATCCGCGATGGAAACCACCTTGCCCTGCACATGGACTTTTTCGGGGTACTTGTCGTCGATTTCATCCCAGGGATGCGGCTGAAGCTGTTTGAGTCCCAGTGATATGCGTTTACGGTCCTCATCAAATTCCAGAACCACAACATTCAGGCGCTGATCCAGCTTGACGATTTCGGAAGGATGCTCCACACGGCCCCAGGATAGGTCGGTAATGTGGAGCAGTCCGTCCACACCACCCAGGTCGATAAAGACTCCGAAGTCGGTAATGTTCTTGACCAAACCTTCGAGAATCTGTCCGGACTCCATGCTCGCCAGGATCTGTTCGCGCTGTTCTTCCAGATCCGATTCCACCAGCGCACGGTGTGAAACGACCACGTTTTCACTGGACATGTTGAGCTTGACCACCATGAACTCCATGGTCTTGCCGACGTAGGCGTCGAAGTCGCGTACCGGACGCACATCGATTTGTGATCCAGGAAGGAAAGCATCGATGCCGTGGATGTCCACGACCATTCCACCCTTAATCCGGCGCTTGATGTAGCCTTCGATGATTTTCTCGGAGTTGTGTGCCTCTTCAATATCCTGCCAGACACGAAGGGAATCGGCTTTGCGACGAGAGAGGACAAGCTGACCGTCACGGTCTTCGACTTTATCAAGAAAAACTTCAACTTCATCACCGATATTTAGTTGATCGGGATTTTTGAATTCGTTCAGAGGTACAATACCTTCGGATTTGAAACCGATATCAACAATTACATACTTTTCATCCATTGAAAGCACACGTCCGGTAACGATTTCCTTCTCCGTGAATGCGGTAAGAGTGCCTTCATACATTTTGACCAACTGATTGAACTGGTCATCGTCATATTCTTCGGAAGCTTCTTCCAGCTCTTCCATTTTATATACTTTTTCACCGACTTCGCCTGTAAATGTCGGCAGAGCATACTCTTCTTCCGCTTCAGTTTCAGCTTCAGTGTCGGCATCAGCTTTCTCTGCCTGCTGACTGGTGCCTTCGCCGGCTTCGGTTTCTTCCGGCACTTCTGCTCCCTCATCCTCTTTTATGGAGGGCTCTGTTGATGACTGCACCTCTTCTGCTGCATCCTCCACCTTTTCAGCTGCCGGTTCGTCGGACTTCTCTGCAGCTTTTTCTGCATCCATTTCAACGGCTTTGTCTTCGGTTTCGCTTTTTTTCTGTTCAGAGGCAGTACTTTTTTCTGCAGTATCCTCTTTCTTGTTTTCTTCTTTCTGTTCGGATGCGATTGCTGCCTGTTCGGTCGATTCTTCTTTTTCGAGGTCTTTCTTTACTTCATCGGTCATTTAGATATCCTTTGTTTCAGTTAGCCACCTGATCGGTGTTCAGTTCAGGGGATTATGGTTAATGTTGACTTAGTTCAGGTATTTGTTTTGTTCTTTACCTCAGGTTTATTACGAACATATTGAAGAATTCGTGTAATCTGTTCTTCAAAAGTGAGGAAGGTGGAATCAATCTCCACGGCATCATCTGCTTTCTTTAAAGGCGCAATATTCCGTGATGAATCAATATGATCCCGTTTTTCCACATTCCTTCGTACATCTTCGAGGGTAATTTGCGTGTCACCCTTACCTATGAGCTCTTCATATCTTCGGCGGGCCCTTGCCGCCGGATCAGCTGTGAGAAAGAACTTGAAGTCGGCATCCGGAAACACTACGGTACCCAGATCCCTGCCTTCCAGTACGACGTTTCTGTCCTTCGATACCTCACGCAACATATGGCACACGGCTTCTCTTACTTCGGCCATGGCTGCCACTTCACTCACGTAATCATTCACTTTGTCTGACCTGACTTCATCGGTGATCTCACTGTCACCATGAAATGCCCTGGCATCGGTGACATGAAATTCAAAACGAAGATTGTGGTCGGCCAGATTTTTAAGGAGCCTGGAACGATCAAACTCATGCATCAGATAGAGGTACGTAAAACCACGATACATAGCGCCGCTATCCACATAATCAAAACCGGTGCGACGCGCAATTTCCCTGGCTGTTGTACTTTTTCCGGCACCTGCCGGACCATCAATTACAATGATCAATAATCTATTCCATTAACCTGATACTTCATTTTTTAAAATGTTGGGTAATTTATGTCTTAAAACATTTTTTTGCAAAATATTCTTGTAAAAAGTCTTATTAAATCATAAATTTGGTTTCTATCCAAAATTGTTAACATGCACCATTGAATGTTTTTTTTGCTATAAATTATGCCTCAACACAAATCAGCTGAAAAACGAGCACGCCAATCCATCAAACGTCGACTGGTAAATCGGGAAAAACGCTCCAAAATGCGCACTCTCACTCGAAGGGTGATGGAATCTCAGGAGAAAGAGCAGGCAGAAGCGCTGCTCAAGGATGCGGTATCGTACATTGACAGAATGGCTTGCAAAGGCCTTCTCCATAAGAACACGGCCGCTAACCGCAAGTCTACCCTGGTCAAACATGTAAACAACCTCGGGTAATAGCTATCTGTGCGGGATTCCTGCTGCGCAACCTGCAACACTTGCCGATTGCTTCATCTATGAATATGCATATAACAGGCAAGTGCAGGTCATCCATCATTACCTGTTATCTACCTGATCTTTACAGCGTGCCGATCCACACCGGTATCTGATATCAAAAAAGTATTCAATATGTCAGCCGGGTATGACTGTCCCGAAGCTGACACAAATCCAATTTTACCATGGCCAAAGCCCTTCTTGCAATCCTCGACGGTTATGGCATTCCCGAGGATGACTCGGTCAGTGCTATCAAAAAAGCAAAAACTCCTTTCATTGATTCACTTTTCGAGACCTGTCCGCATTCAAAGCTGAGTGCTTCCGGAATGGATGTCGGGCTTCCTGACGGACAGTTTGGTAACTCGGAAGTGGGGCATCTCAACATTGGTGCCGGCAGAATCGTGTGGCAGGAGCTAACCAGGGTAAACAAGGATATTGAGGATGGTGGCTTTTCCTCGAACAAGGTCTTGCTGGATGCAGCACAACAGGCAAAAAAATCTGGAAAAGTGCATGTTATGGGGCTTTTTTCCGACGGCGGGGTACACAGTCACAACAATCACGTGTTCGCTCTGCTCTCTTTTTTCAAAGAACAAGGCATTGATGACGTATTTGTCCATGCCTTTACAGACGGTCGCGATACCTCACCTCATGGAGGGGCGCGCTACGTTGCCGAGTTTCAGGAACAGGCGGAGAAGATTGGTGCCGGCAAATTGGCGTCGGTAGTGGGACGCTATTATGCCATGGACCGGGACAAACGCTGGGAAAGAACCCAGCTTGCTTATGACCTTCTGGTCAGGGGTAAGGGTCGCACCGCCGATGACCCACAGGCTGCCGTTAAAGAGTCCTATAACGACGGTGTAACCGATGAATTCATCAAGCCCATTCTGTTGGATCAAAACCCGGAATCCCGACTTCAGAAAGGTGATCCCGTGATTTTTTACAACATCCGGGGCGACCGTGCACGCCAGATCACATCGGCACTTACGGATCCTGACTTTGACGGTTTTGAAACAGAGAAAGATCTGGACCTTCTTTATGTATCATTCACGCAGTACGACAAGCGTTTCAAGAACGTGCATGTAGCCTATCCCCCTCTCTCGATGATCAATACTCTGGGTGAGGTTGTCGCTGCCCGCGGATTGCGTCAACTGCGCATGGCGGAGACCGAAAAGTATCCGCATGTCACTTATTTTTTCAACGGTGGTGTGGAAGAGCCGAACAAGGGAGAAGACCGTAAGATGGTTCCGAGTCCGAAAGTACCCACCTATGATCATCAACCGGAAATGAGCGCTCCGGAGTTGACTGATGAGCTGCTTACGTTCATTCAGCAGGATATTTATGACATAATCATTCTGAACTATGCCAATCCGGACATGGTTGGTCACACAGGCGATTTCGATGCCACGGTCAAAGCGGTGGAGACCGTTGACCAGTGTCTCAAACGCGTAATTGAAGCGGCCAATGAAAAGGGTTACAAGACGATAGTAATCTCCGACCATGGCAATGCGGACAAAATGAAGGAAGAGGATGGCAGTCCGCATACCGCTCATACCACTGCCAATGTCCCTTTCATTGTGGTCAACGAACCTGCTGTCACATCTGCAAAAGATGGAATTCTGGCGGATGTTGCGCCCTCGCTCTTAAAATTGATGGGAATATCTCAGCCTGAGGAAATGACCGGCAAGCCGCTATTCTAAAAAACCGATCAGACAAATTCTTTTTGCCGGCACCCTCTTATTGCGTTGCTGTTTGAATCGATATAACTTGTCAGTAAGTTTAGTCGGGCCGGGCTTGCATTTACACTAAGCCAGACCTACTATTCGTTACTGATTCCGAACGCTCACAGGACTGCGGTGGTTATCATACTTCGTGTGACTTTAAATCCATCATAGTTGCAGTATCCGAAACAGATTAGTGTATTCAGCAAACTGACCCAGATTTTTTTGTATGGAAGGAAATTTCTCAAACAGAGTTCGAGATGTAATCCAGTTCAGCCGGGAGGAGGCACTGCGGCTGGGTCATGATTATATCGGAACAGAGCATCTTATCTTAGGCATTCTCCGGCTTGGTGATGGTGTAGCCATCAAGATACTTAAGAATCTGCGCTGTGATTTGTACAAACTTAAGAAAACCATTGAGGAGACGGTTCGGGGCACCGGGTCGGCTGTAACGGTAGGCAACATCCCTCTCACCAAGCAGGCTGAAAAAGTGCTTCGAATCACCTACCTGGAAGCCAAGTTGTATAAGAGCGACACCATTGGTACTGAGCATTTGCTGTTATCGCTGCTTCGTGACGATGAAAACATAGCCGCACAGATCCTGCATCAGTTCAACATTACATACGATGCTGTAAGGGAAGATTTGGATCTGATTGTATCGGGCCAGGCTCCCAAATCAGACATTTCCCAGACGCGGGCTGGAGAAACACCCGCATCCCGAAACCCCAAATCATCATCCGGTAGTGCAAGAGAACGAAAAATGGAAAAAACCAAGACCCCAGTACTCGACAATTTTGGCCGGGACCTCACCAAGCTGGCGGAAGAAGACAAGCTTGATCCCATTGTTGGCCGGGAGAAAGAGATAGAGCGTGTTGCCCAGGTTCTGAGCCGGCGCAAAAAAAACAATCCGGTTTTGATAGGTGAGCCCGGAGTGGGAAAGACAGCTATTGCAGAGGGACTCGCCTTGCGGATCATCAAGCGAAAAGTTTCGCGCGTACTGTATGACAAGCGTGTGATTGCGCTTGATCTTGCAGCACTCGTAGCCGGCACGAAATACCGCGGCCAGTTTGAGGAGCGCATGAAGGCCGTAATGAACGAACTGGAAAAAACACCGGATATCATCCTGTTTATTGACGAGCTCCATACTATCGTAGGCGCGGGTGGTGCAAGTGGATCACTGGATGCATCCAACATGCTGAAACCCGCCCTGGCACGTGGTGATGTGCAGGCCATAGGAGCCACTACACTCAATGAGTACCGTCAATATATCGAGAAAGATGGTGCCCTGGAGCGACGTTTCCAGAAAATCATGGTCGATGCCACAACACCCGAGGAGACGATAACCATCCTCAATCAGATTAAAGGCAAGTATGAGAAGCATCATAATGTGCGCTACTCCGAAGAGGCCATCAGGGCGTGTGTCACCGTCACCGACCGTTACATCACCGATCGTTTTTTACCTGACAAGGCCATTGATGCGCTCGATGAGGCAGGCGCACGTGTGCATCTCGCGAACATTACCGTACCGGATCACATTGTGAAGCTTGAGGAGGAGATTGAACTCACCAGCGCTGAAAAAAACAATATGGTCAAAAAGCAACGGTTTGAAGACGCTGCGAGGTTGCGCGACAGAGAAAAGCAGCTTATTGAAGAGCTTGAGAAAGAGCAGCGGGTGTGGGAAAAAGAATGCGAAAAGATCATTCATGATGTTCATGAATCTGATGTGGCTACGGTGGTCGCTATGATCACTGGCATTCCGGTCAACAAGATTGCGCAAACTGAAGGCCAGAAGCTGCTCAAGATGAAAGAAGAGCTGGCAACAAATGTTATCGGTCAGGATGAAGCGATTATGAAGCTGAGCAAGGCCATTCAGCGCACAAGGGCCGGCTTGAAAGATCCGTTCCGGCCGATTGGCTCGTTTATCTTTCTTGGTCCCACCGGTGTTGGTAAAACCGAGCTTGCTAAAGTGATGTCAAAATATCTCTTTGACTCAACTGATGCGCTGATCCGGATCGATATGAGTGAATACATGGAGAAATTCTCCGTGTCACGACTGGTCGGTGCACCTCCGGGCTATGTCGGTTACGAGGAAGGCGGTATTCTCACTGAAAAAGTGCGCCGCAAACCATACAGTGTAGTTTTGCTTGATGAGATCGAAAAGGCTCACCCGGACGTATTCAATCTGTTGCTTCAGGTGCTTGATGATGGTATCCTGACTGACAGTCTCGGAAGAAAGGTTGATTTCAGGAACACTATTATCATCATGACCTCCAATATTGGGGCGCGCGACATCAAGAATCTTGGCCGAGGCATCGGTTTTTCCAATACGGAGGCGACTTTTGATTATGCCAAGATGAAATCCACCATCCAGGATGCGCTCAACAAGGTGTTCAATCCCGAGTTCCTGAATCGTGTGGATGATGTGATCGTCTTCAAACCGCTCGAGAAGTCCGATATATTCAAGATCATCGACAACCTGGCAGTGGAATTGTTTTCACGAATTGAAAACCTTGGTTATAAAGTCGAAATCACGAAAGGTGCCAAAGAGTTCTTGTCCGATAAAGGATTTGATCAGAAATTTGGTGCACGGCCGCTTAAACGAGCCATTCAAAAGTATGTTGAGGATCCGCTGGCTGAGGAAATTCTCGGATCGGCCAAAGAAGAGGGATCAATTATCCGTATCAAAATGAATCAATCGCGTGACGGACTGGCTTTTGACTGGAAGGTTCCGGAAAAAGGGGATCAGAAAGCGGCTGACAAGGCCGAAAACGGTACTTCAGCTGAAAATTTTCCTGAAGAATCACGCAATTGATTGCCGGTCATGGTGATTAGAGCGTGTGCCGGATAATCAGCTCCCTGTTTACACCGAGCAATCTGTAGGTTGCATCTCCATCGTACGTCAGTGACAGGAGGAAATAATCAGATGTGTGAACGGTAAGTGCTGTTTCTTCACGGACCACACGCTGCTGTCTGATATCTATGATATGCATGCGGAGCTCACGAAGTTCCCTGCCTCTCCGGGTACCTGTAAGCACCGCCAGATTACCATCCGGCATGTAGGATGCGGTGAGGATCCGTTCGCGAAAGCTCGCACTGCCCAGCCGTTCGCCGGATGTCACGTCATGCACCATCGCTCTTCCTGTTGCCATCCCGGTCACATAACGGCCACAGTCACTCAGCGCGACACCTTCTATCTCGTTATCATCATAATCAATTTCAACAAGAACGTCTCCCCGGATCGAAATCACCTGGGCATGGTGCCGGTCAGCGGATTCATCATGGGAATGGACAAGCAGAAGGTTGCCGGAGCGATGCATGCGAACCGAAAGTATACTCAGCCTTTCGAATTGAGCGAGCACTGTGGTTTTCTCATCGAATCCGACATGCTGGATACGTGATCCGACCTTTTCGCCGACAAAAATGCGTGGATTATATGCCAGCATTCTGTTACCGAAAGGAGTTGCGGTAAATTGCGAAACCGCTTCGCCATCCGGACTCCCGGAACTGTTGAATATGCGGAATACCTGCTCACCCCGTTCATCATAATAGGTGAAAGAGGCAATGTTATCGCGATAAACGAAACTGCCATCGCTTAGCATGAACAACCTGACGGAAGGATCATCCGGATCATACTCCGCCAGATGCGCAATGTGATGAAGCAGGGTTCCATCAGACCGGTAAATCTCCGCAGATACCTGGTTTCCACGTATGAAAAGGACTCCCACAAACGCTCGGTCTTCACTGATTGATGCCTGATCAAATCCGGATATCATGGCAGAACCATCACCAAAATAAATTTCTCCCTCGCCGATGCGTATGCTGCCCTGTTTGTCGTCTCGAAACAGATCGGTAAGAAATTGGTCGGATGCAAAATGTTCTGTCTCCGAAGAATGCCAGAAACGGATATCCTGGGCCTTGGCATGGGTGAAAGCGAGCAAATTGAAAACTAATATTATAATCAAACCACTCAATACTTGGCTTTTTATATTCGGGCAGTGTTTCGGCATATTTTTATACAGGCTTTTTCATTGGAACTTATTCTGTTCAAGCATATCATGTCTCGATTTCCTAACATTGCGTGACAAAAGATTGTTCTTGTTACTACAGAAACTTTGCATCTGATGACCATACGCTATTCCATAATTATCCCCGTTTACAATCGTCCTGATGAGCTAAAAGAGCTATTGGTGAGCCTTGCAGTAATTAAAAACAAGGTTGATCAAACTGATAGACTTTCGACTTCAGGCCAGGCAGAATGGGAAGTGATTGTTGTTGAGGATGGTTCCGAGCTACGATCGGAAGCCATCTGCAGTGAGTTTTCCGATCTCATGGATGTGACTTATGTGTATCAGGAGAATGCCGGTCCGGCAGCTGCACGCAACACCGGATCACGATCAGCCAGGGGTGAATGGCTCATTTTTTTTGATTCGGACTGCATCATACCCGAAGGGTATTTTGATGCAATCAACGCCGCTTTGAAGGATGATTCCATCGACTTTTACGGCGGTCCCGACCGGGCAGCAGCCGAATTTACCGCCATCCAGAAGGCCATCGACTATGCCATGACTTCGTTTTTGACGACCGGGGGGATTCGCGGCGGACGGCGGAAGCTTGACCGGTATTACCCGCGCAGTTTCAACAAGGGAGTGCGCAAGGCAGCGTTTGAAGATGTGGGGGGATTTTCGGGATTACGGTTCGGGGAAGATCTGGATCTGAGCATGCGGTTGATGGAGGCAGGATACCATTCCATGCTCATTGAAGAGGCATGGGTTTATCACAAGCGCCGGACCGATCTCAAGAAGTTTTTCAAGCAGGTGTACAACTCCGGCATGGCGCGGGTGGTGCTGAACCGGCTGCATCCGGGCACCATGAAGCTGGTTCACCTTCTTCCATCGTTCTTTGTGATTTATCTGCTGGCTGCGCTGGTTTCATTGTTTTTTTCGCCTGGGGTGATGTGGTATCCGGTCGGTATAATGGCGCTGATCCTTTTCATTGACGGATTCCGGTCCACCGGCAGCTCTGAAGCTGCGCTTCTTGCACCACCAGCCGGAATTGTCCAGCTGTGCGGTTATGGCATCGGTCTGATGCATGCATTCATTCTGATTCATGTAGTTGGAAGAAACAAGGCCAGTGCTTTTGAAGAGACCTTTTACAAGTAAAGCTGATTTTTTTCCTCAACACTTACATTGATTTAGTCCGGCATTTCACTTATCTTTGGAGTCTTTGCGGAACCAGATATCATATGCAATATGCAATAGTATGCAAGTGTATAATGCAGGCAATCCGGTTATCTGCAATGTTCTTTGTGTTACTGCAATTTGTAACGATCGGCACAAATAATTTGAGCTAATTCGGTTGAAAATCTGATCGGGGCGTAGCGCAGCCCGGTAGCGCATCTGCTTTGGGAGCAGAGGGTCGCAGGTTCAAATCCTGTCGCCCCGACATCACGGATACGAAACCCGTTAC
>SLLP01000079.1 GCA_007133995.1 Balneolales bacterium | reverse complement strand
TAAGAAAAAAAAAATAATATTGATCCCTTTGACAATATTCATTGTCTCCTGTTCACCTCAAATGCAACAGGATGTTGAAAAACAGCAAGTAGGTGAAGCGATTGATTATTATTTCCAGGCTCACGCCACAGGGAATGGGGAGTATTTGCGGGAGGCTTTTCATCCGGTTGCCCATCTGTATTTTGTTCGCGATGATGCGTTATCACAGTTCACTCTTGAAGAGTATATTGCCTTGTTTGACGGTTCTCCACCGGATGACGAGGACCAGCGAACCAGAAGCATTGATGACATGGGAATTTCGGGAAATGCCGCGATTGCAACGATAACACTTGATTATCCGAACGGAGTTTACACCGACTTCATGTCTATGCTCAAAATTGACGGGCAATGGAAAATCGTGAATAAAACGTTCTATCTGGATCCAAGATAGTGATATATGGCAGAATTATGGATCAACAACTCCTTTCGTAATCACAAGCCGTAATACATTTTGAAACATGCGAAACGGGAGGCATATAAACTGCCCCAAAAAGAAAAGCCCTTCAGGTCTGCTACAACTCAAAAATTTTAAAAACTGAAACCTGCGGTGAGTACCCTTATTTAGTTGGTCACTATTAAACTTCAATATAAGTTAAAATAAATGTTCTATATGGAATTAGCTGGTAAATATGAAAGATCAACCCGCCGGGTCATGACTTTTTGGATAGTGGTTATATCGTTCTGTCTGGTTCATATATCCCGGTCTGATGCAGCGCAACAAGATAATCCACCTCGGGCTATACCAGCCATGCCGGGTGTTGAAGGTGCCGCCAAGTATACTCCGGGCGGCCGCGGAGGCGATGTGTATCATGTCACCAACATGAACCCTTCCGGCGAGGGAAGCCTGGCTTATGGCATTGAATCGAGCGAAGGTCCGCGTACGATTGTCTTTGATATCGGCGGCACCATTTTCTTCAATGAAACTTTGTTTATAAAGGAAAAGAGAAACCTGACGATTGCGGGGCAGACGGCACCCGGCGGTGGTGTGACACTTGTTTTCCAAAACGATGGTATGCGGATTGACGACAGTGAAGACATCATAGTTACGCATCTGCGTCTTGTCAATAAATCGGTGGATAACAGGTTTGATGTCTTACACATCCGCAGGTCAAAGAACGTATTGATCAGTCATCTGAGCATTCGTTGGGGGACCCGGGGCAATGCCTTGTTTCGTCCCACTGGTCCCGTGACTACCCAGTACCTGATCAATGCCGAGCCGACAGATCGACAGCTTGGGGGATGGTGGGGTAGGATGAGACAGGAACAGGGCCTTTTTAACTATACCATCCGCAAAAATCTGGGAATTCATCAAAGTGGCCGCTTCAATATGTTCCAGGGAGGCCGGTTCGAGTTTATTAACAACGTGACATTTAACGCCGATCTTCGCTGGCACAACACCTTCTATATATTTTCACGACCGGAATACGGGGCCCGTGAATCCAATCTCGGAGCACAGCTCGCCGATGTCAATGCCATTGGAAACGTACTTATTGACGGACACAATCCGCCTGAGACCTCCTTTGCTTTTGGCAAAGCCTCCCGTGTATTTCTGGAGGGAAACGTCAGGGACCGGAATCCGGATGCCCCTTTTTCACCGGAGAATGCAGATGAGGATATCTACAAAGGGATACCTGAATACATGGTAGGACACCCGAATATGATCGAATTGCCGGCCGATGAATTTGCAAGAGTGGATCTGCCGCTGGATTTGAGGCTAACGGATGCGCAGAGAACCCGTCCGCTGAGTGCCCGCCGGGCCTATATCGATGTGTTGAGTCGTTCCGGGGCCTCAATAACACGTGACGAACATGACCATAGATATATTCGCGATGTAATGAATAAATCAACCCCGCCTCTACCGCGTACGGTTGCAGATGTCCCCGGCAACCCTTTTCCGGATGTTGATCCCGGACAGCGTGTTCAAAGCACGGCGAAAGACGGTATTGCCGACGACTGGAAGATTCAAAGGGGGCTTGACCCTGAAAAAGCCTATCATCAGAAATATACAAACGAAGGGTACACCTATCTGGAGAAGTATCTTCACTGGCTTATGCGCAAGAGCATCCCACCAGAAGATACGGAAACCAAATTCATGGTGATTCCTTCTACCTTCGGCCAGGGTGCATTTGCAACGGTTACCGCCACTGGTCGGCAATCCTCCCCTGCGCAATTGCCCGGACAACAAGCGAACGCTGAACCGGCCGGCAGGAATTCTTTTACAGTTGGCCAGCTGGATGATAACAGGCAGTTGGGGTTGCTCAGATTTGATATTTCCAAAATCGAACCCGGTATGATCAACGATGCCATTCTGGAACTGGGCATTAAAGAAAATTCCGATGCAGGAAAAATTCGTGTGTTTGGGCTGAATCATGATCACATCCAACAACTTTGGGCCGAGGGTAACATCACATCAGATCAAGCTCCGGCAATCGAAGTCGTATCCAACCGCCTGGAGCTTTTAAGAGAGGATCTCGTTCTTCTGGGTGATCTGGAGATGACCGGCCGAAAGGCACGACTGACCAATCCCAACCTGGCGGTCTATCTGAATCTGGCAATGTATTACCGCGAGGAGTCGGAAAGTGATCTGGTTACACTTGTTTTTAAACCGCTCGAAAGCGGTAAGACCGAATTTATATCGCGTGTAACTGCTTATGATAAAGACAAACCTCAACTGAAACTGGAAGCCTTGCCCAGGGAGTGAATGCCTCTGATATCTCATTAATTGGTATCACTACCCACAATATTTCCGGTATTCGTCAATTCCTGAACGGTCAACCCTGTCCATAGCCCATGTTTTACAATCGAATCCACTACCCACGGCTTAAAAGGCCGTTGCTCTTCAATTCTTGACTATTCGAAAAAATTATAAAAAAGGCGCTAATTCATTTAATCGTAATGAGATATACGAAGATTCCAAGGGAGATGGGGCTTGTTTTGAGGGTGACAACGACAGGCCAAAAATCGATTGCGTTCAGATATTGGTATGATGGGCAATCGAGGCAATACACCACTGGCAAGTATGGGGTGTGGGATCTTGCCGGTGCACGAAAAGAAGTGAAAAAGTCAAAAAAACTTATTGGCAAGGGTATTGATCCAATTCAGAAAAAGCAGACCG
>SLLP01000104.1 GCA_007133995.1 Balneolales bacterium | reverse complement strand
GCATTATAAATACTGTCAAACTCCATTGTCTTTGCATCCAGAATCAACTCTGACTGGGTAGTATCACTTGAAAGCAGCAATTCTGTACGTCCAATCACTTCTTCTCTATCAAAGTCAAAACGAACCCAGAGTTTTTGGTGATGTAAGTCCCAGGTCCTGTCGCGAAGTGTTTGCCTCGGCCCATCCGGTACAATCCATTCCTCATCCGTGAAAATAGCAGGCTCATCCGCGGTTAAATACAGACCGGAACAAGAAGCAAGCAGCATAAAAGCAAAAATAATCGACATCAGAATGCCGTTATCTTTATTTAAAATCACTGCTTTTTTGCGCATATTTATTTTTTTCTACAAATCAGCAAATCCAACTTCAAAAAGTCAGATATGTCAGATAATATCATCATCCCAATAGCCTCGGACCATGCCGGTTATGAAGCCAAGGAGATGGTCAAGAAAATCCTCAGGGAACATGACATCACCACCATAGACTACGGTACCGAATCCGATGAATCTGTGGATTATCCCGATTTTGCAACCCTGGTTGCCCAAGCCGTCAACAATGGCGACCACGACATGGGAATTCTGATCTGTGCAAGCGGTCAGGGCATGTGCATGACAGCAAACAAATATCCCAGGGTTCGGGCAGCGCTGGCCTGGAATGAGGAAATGGCCAAGATCTCACGACAGCACAACAAAGCCAATATACTCTGTCTCCCGGGAAAATATCTGAATGAGGATGAACTGCGCACAATCGTTACCTCCTGGATTACTACAAGTTTCAATGGCGGACGACATCAGCGTCGCATCGAAAAAATAAAAATAAAAGAGTGAGCAAATCACACAGGAAATATCATCTGAGCAAATAATAAATCAAAACGCATTATATAAACGTTTATAACATTACCTGAAAATCTTCAGATTTAATCATACATTTGCAATTCTCAACAGTCACACATAACAGACCCGAGCACAAGTAATGAAACGTCTGAAAGAACACGATTCCGAAGTATACAGCCTGATTGAAAAAGAGACAGAGCGCCAGAACAATGGCATGGAACTTATTGCTTCGGAAAACTTTGCAAGCAAAGCAGTGATGGAAGCCATGGGGTCGTCTCTGACCAACAAATACGCCGAAGGCCTTCCCGGAAAGCGGTACTACGGCGGATGCCGGTTTGTCGATATCGTCGAGGACCTGGCCCGTGACCGTGCAAAGATCCTCTATGATGCGGAGTGGGTCAATGTGCAACCGCACTCCGGAGCTACAGCCAATGCCGCAGTCTATCTCACCTTCCTCAAGCCCGGCGACACGTTGCTTGGACTCGACCTTTCCCACGGTGGTCACCTGACGCATGGCTCACCGGTCAACTTCTCGGGAATCATGTATAACGCTCAATTTTACGGTGTCAACAAAGAGACCGGGCGGCTGGACATGGACGAAATTCGTGATAAGGCAAAAAAAATCAAGCCGAAAATGATCTCCATCGGCGCTTCTGCCTATCCGCGTGACTTTGACTACGAAGCCTTTCGGAATATTGCTGATGAAGTGAATGCTTTCTTGTGGATGGATATGGCCCACACAGCCGGACCCATTGCCTCCCGGCTGCTTAATAATCCACTTCCCTATGCGCACGTCGTCTCCACCACCACACACAAGACCCTGCGCGGCCCCCGTGGCGGTATGCTGCTGATTGGCCGCGACAGTGAAAATACACTCGGCAAGGTGGCTCCCAAATCCGGACGCGTAAAAAAATGGAGTGAACTGCTGGATTCAGCCGTCTTTCCCGGTACGCAGGGCGGCCCACTGATGCATGTGATTGCCGCCAAAGCCGTCGCGCTGGGCGAGGCGTTACAGGACGATTTCACAACCTACCAGGAAAACGTGCTTAAAAACAGCAAAACTATGGCGGGTAAATTTCTTGAGCTTGGCTACGACCTGGTCAGCGGCGGAACCGACAATCACCTGTTGCTCGTTGACCTTCGGAACAAAGGCATAACGGGCAAAGAAGCCGAAGATGCCCTGGGTCGTGCCGATCTCACCATCAACAAAAACATGGTGCCGTTTGACACCCAAAGCCCGTTCGTCACCTCCGGCATCCGGATCGGGTCGCCTGCCATGACCACACGCGGCATGGGCACAGATGAATTTAGCCGTATCGCCGAACTGATGGATCAGGTGATCACTAATCACACCAATCAAAGTGTCATCGAGAAAGTGCGGGGCGAAGTGCGTGAAATGTGCGAACTTTTCCCACTGTACGATTTTGTAATTGCCTGATTGAATTACCTCTATTTCAAATAACTCCATGGCAACTACAGATGTAACCGATCGTCAAATCATGGGCGAAACCCCGCCTCAGGCCTCCTCACCGGGTCTGCCTCCGGAGATGTCTTTTCTGGATCACCTGGAGGAGCTTCGGTGGCGCATTCTCAAGGGACTGCTGGGCATAGGCATTGGAGTTATCGTTGCCTTCCTTTTTTCCGGCTTTATCATGCAGGAGGTATTACTGGGACCCGCCAAGGGTGATTTTTTCATGTACAGGCTGGTCGGGTTGGATGCTTCCAATCTTGATTTGCAGAACCGGCGATTGCCCGGACAGTTTTTCACCTACTGGGGCACCCTGCTGGTTGTCGGATTCATCATCGGAATACCGATTCTGATCTATCAGCTGTGGGCGTTTATCCTTCCGGCTCTTGAAGAAAAAGAGCGCAAAGGCACCCGCTTTATCGTATTTAACATCACATTACTTTTTATCACCGGAGTTGCTTTCGGATACCTCATCCTCACCCCGTTCGCCGTACAGTTTTTCAGCAACTTCCAGATAGCACCGGAAGTGCGCAATGACATTGACATCAACGCATACTTTTCGGCACTCACCATGTGGAGCCTGTCAAGCGGCATTGTTTTCCAACTGCCGATGGTGAGCTATATCCTGTCCAAGATCGGAATCCTCACCCCTGAGCTGATGATCAAGCACCGTAAATGGGCAATCATCATCTGTTTCATTATGGCCGCCTTTCTCACTCCGCCTGATCCCATCTCACAGCTTATCATCGCTGTACCGCTTATTTTGCTTTACCAGCTTGGTATTCGCATCAGCCGTGTGGTTAACCGCAAGCGTGATCGCGAGATCTTTGGCACGGAAGGACGACCTCAGTAGCAGGTAGCAGGTAGCAGGTAGCAGGTAGCAGGTAGCAGG
>SLLP01000242.1 GCA_007133995.1 Balneolales bacterium | reverse complement strand
CACTGGATGATTACGAAGCCATGTTCAACCTGGACCCCAAGCGGGCGACCGAGTCAGGAAGCGGCTATTACGTGCAGCTTCTTGTGCAAAACTACGCACGTCAGAATGATCGCGATAACGCTTTTCGAATTATAAACGGAGCCGAACCGTTTGCCGATGAAGAAACGCAGCAGTTTTTTGCACAGACGCGAAATGATCTGATTACCGATCCTGCGGAACGGATCGAACTGCTCACGGGAGATTTGGAAGAAGACCCCGGAAATGTTGAAATCATGCAGGAGCTCTATGAACTTTATGTAGCTATTGGTGATGCTCCCAATGCCAGAAACATGGCAACAAAAATGTATGAGTATGAGCCCAGTGTGACCAATGTGACCAGGCTTGCCGATAAAGCGGAGAACAACGGTGATTACAGGGAGGCTATCAAGTTTCTCTCCGAGGCACACGAAATTCAGCAGGGTACAATGAAAGCCCGTACTTCATTGCGCATTGCCGATAATTATTTGAATCTTCGTGATCTGCAGACGGCCAGGCGTTATGCCCGGCGCGCTGCAAGTGAGGATCCCAACTGGGGAGAGCCGCAGATTACCATTGCGCAGATTTACGGTGAGGCCGTGTCAAGATGTGCCGGTTCAGAGATGACGCGTATTGACAAGGTTGTCTATTGGCTGGTGCTTGATTATCTGGACAGAGCCAAGCAACGAAATTCCAATGTTACCAGTACCGTTAACAGGCTCTACAGGACCTATGAGCCAGTGACCCCCACTGCAGAAGAGAAATTCTATCAGAACTGGAATACGGGCGAAAGAATCCGTGTTGACGGTTCACTTAAAGAATGTTACGACTGGATTGCAGAAGAAACAACCATTCGCTAGGATTAGCGGGTGCAGATCTCGATCCGGGATTAACTCCTTTCTGATTTATAACCTTTCGTCCTGGTTTTATTTCCAGGGACACATTGCAGCGTTATGATTTTCAGGCAGCTGTCAGCACAGGCTTGAATAGCGTATTCTCCTGCATAATCAGACATAACAAAAAAAATGAGTAACCCCCAGGATAAAAAATCACGCCACAGGAATAAGAAAAAGGGAAAAAAAAATCGACCCAGGGGAAAAAAGGGTAACAACCAGAGTCGTGGCGGTGGTTTGCCCAATTTTCTTGACAATCAACACGTAAAACCGGCAGGTGTTTACTCCGGTATTATGGAGGTGACAGAAAAAGGGGTCGGTTATTTACGAAAACTGGATCATGAGTTTACGGCTACGCAGCAGGATCCGTTTGTGGTACCTGACATGGTTCGCTTCTTTAATCTCAAACCCGGACTGTTAGTCGAGGGAGAGATCGAGCAGGACCAAAGAGGGAACAAGCGGCTGGTAAGTGTGAATTCCGTAAATGGTGAGCCATATGAGGTGTGGGCCAAAGCTGTTCGTTTTGATTTGCAGACTCCGATCATGCCCGTGGATCAAATTAAACTTTCACGGGAACCGGATGAAATTGAGGTTCGTGTGATCGATTTGATTTCCCCCATTGGTAAAGGACAGCGCGCCCTTATTGTAGCGCCTCCCAGAACCGGGAAAACGGTTATTCTGAAAAATATTGCCAGGTCAATCGATGACTACCACCCGGACATTGAACTGGCGGTGTTGCTGGTTGATGAGCGCCCGGAGGAGGTTACCGACTTTATTCGTACTACACGGGGTCGTGTATTTGCATCTTCCAACGACAAATCGACCAAAAGCCATACCCGCATTTCAGAGCTCGCACTGGGCTACGTAAAGCGTAAAGCGGAAATGGGAAAAGACTCAGTGCTGTTAATTGACTCCATTACCCGTCTGAGCAGGGCTTATAACGCTGCGCAAAGCGGTGGTGGACGCACCATGTCGGGCGGACTTGATATTCGTGCACTGGATATCCCAAAGAAAATTTTTGGATCCGCCCGAAAAATCGAAAACGGTGGCTCTCTTACAATTATCGCTACCTGCCTTGTGGAAACCAACTCCAGAATGGATGATCTTATCTTTGAAGAGTTCAAGGGAACCGGTAATATGGAGCTGGTTCTTGACCGTGAAATCGCAAATGACCGGATTTTCCCGGCAATAAACATCGCTGCCTCCGGTACAAGAAACGAAGACAGGTTCATTGAAGATTCGCTTGAAGAGCGCAACATGGTTCGCAGATATCTGCTTAAAAAATCTCCCAAGGAATCCATGGCAAGCCTGCTTCAGGTACTAAAGCGTACCGAAAGCAACGAAGAGCTCCTGAACCAGATAGCCGCATATGTGTAACGGGTGGATATCAGGGTTGTCGCATCGGTAGAGGCGATTCTGTATTCTGGTGCATTCCGGCTGAAAATCAGTCCTGTTTGAAAAAAATCAGAAGAAGCAACAGAATAATCAAAGTCAGTAGATCCTGGATCAGTACTTGGGCAGGCTGGGGTCAATGTCATCGGCCCATTTCAGAATTCCGCCCTTCAGGTTTTTGACATTTTGAAAGCCGTGTGACTGCAGAATGCGACAGGCTTCAGCGCTTCTGGCACCACTGCGACAGTAGATAATGATCGGATTTTCCTTTTCGGAATCTATTTCAGACAAGTGATCGGTAAGCTGGCCAAGAGGGATCAGGTTACCACCGATATCCACAAGATCTTTCTCGAATTTTTCGCGAACATCAATCAGTAATACAGGTTCTTTTTCATCCAGAATTTTTTTAAGCTCCTGAACGGTGATTTCTTCTACAGTCATTATTGAGGATTTTTTTCCGTTTCGTAATTATATCTGTCCAGTCTGAATTGCTCTCCAAGATAAAGTTTTCTGGCCTCTTTATCTTCCGCCAAAAAGTCAGATGAGCCCTCTTTGAGAATACGCCCCTCGAACATCAGGTAGGCCCGGTCTGTGATGGCCAGAGTTTCATGAACGTTGTGATCGGTGATGAGTATGCCGATGTTTTTAAGCTTGAGTCCGGATATGATTTTCTGAATATCCTCTACTGCGATCGGATCCACTCCGGCAAACGGTTCGTCCAGAAGAAGGAAGTTAGGCCTGGTGACCATGGCGCGGGCGATTTCCGTACGGCGACGTTCACCTCCCGAAAGGTTAAAGCCCTTGCTGTTAACAACAGTTTGCAGATTGAATTCCTCGATGAGTTCATCTGCCCGCTCTCTGCGATCTGTTTTACTCAGATTGTAGAACTCCAACACTGACTCCAGGTTCTGGCGCACCGTCAGATTACGGAAAACACTGGCTTCCTGTGAGAGATACCCGATGCCGTACCGGGCTCTCCGGTACATGGGGAGTCTGGTAATATCTTTATCATTCAAATAGATCCGACCTTTTTCTGCACGAACGAGCCCAACTACCATGTAGAACGTGGTGGTTTTACCGGCACCGTTGGGTCCGAGTAGACCCACGATCTCTGACTGATTAACTGAGACGGAGACATGATCCACAACGGTACGTTTTTTATACCGCTTGACAAGATCCTTGCAGTGCAGTTTTTGTCGTGTCTGTTGGGACATGTTGCTGTGATATGCGTCGATGGTGTTAATACAGTGCAGCGACGATTCGTGATAGTGCTGATTCGAACAAGTATCTACCGTGATCGGAACCCAGGTCGGATTCAACGGCGCGCTCCGGATGGGGCATCATTCCTACAACATTTCCTTTTTTGTTGCAGATGCCGGCAATATTGCCTGCGGATCCGTTTGGATTTGCTTCGGCAGTGATATTTCCATCAGTATCACAATAACGAAAAACAACCTGGTTGGCGTCTTCGAGTTCTTTGAGCAGTTTGCTGTCGGCATAATAGTTGCCTTCGCCATGAGCGACCGGAATGCTGAGCACCATGTCGTCCGGTATGGACGAAGTGAAGGGGGTTTTACGGTTTTGGCAAACAAGATTCACGAACTTGCAGGTAAAACGCAATTGCTCGTTTGCCATCATGGTGCCTGGAAGAAGGCGCGCTTCCAACAGAATCTGGAATCCGTTACAAATGCCGAGGATCGGACCGCCTTTTTCAGCGAAGCGGGCGACAGCATTCATCACAGGTGAAAAACGGGCAATGGCACCGCTGCGCAGGTAATCGCCGTAGGAGAAACCACCGGGAATGATCACTCCATCTACGTTGCCCAGTTCAGGTTCTTTGTGCCATATAAAAGAGGTGTTGATGCCATGGATATGCTTAAGTGCATGATAGGCATCGTGATCACAGTTGGATCCTGGGAAAACAAGTACTCCGAAGTTCATATTACTATCAGATTGAGTGAATGGATCACGATGCTGTGTCCGGTAAACGGATTTCGTAGTTTTCCATCACGGTGTTTGCGAGAAGTTTTTCACAGGCTTCAGTAGCTATTTCACGGGCTTTTGCCGGATCGTCGGTATCAATATCGATCTGAATGAATTTGCCGATCCGCACTGAGGAAATATCACTGAACCCCAGATTTTCAAGTGCGTGATGAGATGCTTTTCCTTTGGGATCAAGAATGGATTCGCGAAGAGTGATTACAATATCTACCTGCATGGCTGAAAAGGATTTTATGATTGTGGAATTCAAAGAAGGTACAGCATTCAGGTTTCAGCCGCCAGTTGTTCGGTCATCTTAATCACAGTTTTGGTCAGTTTTTTTTTCGACTGACCGGTTTGGTCGAGCCAGGCGCCCTGTTTCCACCGCCGAAACCATGTAAGCTGCCGGCGTGCGTACCTTCGGGTGTTCGTTTTAATTTTTTCGCGCATTTCTTCAGAAGTTAACTCGCCACGAATGCAGGCAATGGCCTCCCGGTAACCAACAGTTTGCAAGGACTGCAGATTCGGTTCGTATCCCATACCCAGAATGCCGCGAACCTCTTCAATCAGGCCGTCCGTGATCATTTGGTCCACCCGTGTATTAATGCGTTGATGCAGTTCGGCACGTTCACGGTGCAGACATATCAGAAGGGTATTTTCGGGTAATGAAAAAGGTCGGTTTTTGTGAAAGCTACTGAAAGGTCGCCCGGTTTGCATCCACACATCCAGCGCCCGGAACATACGGTGCGGATTGGGACCGTCAATGCGTTGTGCATAGGCGGGATCAACCTCTTCAAGTTTTTTTTGAATGGATGTCAGCCCGTCGCGATCTGCGATGTTTTGAAGTTCAAGCAGGTTGGCTTCATTTCTGGGTGGAAGATCGTCAAGGGGACGGATTAAGGATTCGATATAGAGCGTACTTCCGCCCGCGACCAGGACCGGTTTACCCTGTTTACGGATAGAATTGCTCCAATGCTTAAAATCACCTGCGAAGTCGGAAGCATTATACAACTCGTCAGGATTGAGAGTTGAGATATGATAATGGGGTATCTCAGTCAGGGTTTCTGGTGAAGGTTTCCCGGTACCTATATCGAGGTATTTGTAACATTGTCTTGCATCAGCAGAAATAACGGGTGCGTTATAATAACGAGCTAATGTTATTGAAAGATCGGTTTTTCCCGTTGCCGTCGGTCCGGTTAATATTACTGTTGGAGTGGAATTCAAATTGGGTCAGAGGGAGTGGTAAAAGTGCGGCGAACAGATTAGTGGAGAATGTTGTGGAGCTTCATAATGAATACCAAGACTTTTACGGTACATTACAGGGTTAACTGCAGCGATATCCGGTGGGTGAATCCCAGGTCGGATGCTATGCCTGCAAAACTGCTGAAGCCGTAATCTACCATGAATGCGCCTATTTTCAGACCCGTACCAAGTGTGGGAGATACAAACATGGTGCTACGGTCATCAAGGTGCACATCAGTGATGCCGACGCGAACGAAAACAAGATCTTTGTATCCAAGTTCAGCGCCGAGGTGCGGCTCGATGCTCATATCTCCGACATTGAGGTAATAGGTCCTTCTTCCCTCGAAACGAAGATGGGTGTCGGCAGTAGTAAGCAGGCTAAAATCCCCGAAGTCGAAAAGGCGGCCGCCACCAACTCTGACCGATGGTTTCACATATTCATTGGTGCCTTCCGGGAGCGTCTCGGGTTTTCCGGTTTCGGGATTGATGAAATCCTGAAGTGCAGCCAGCTCATTCTGGTCAACGGTCCAGAATTTCATGAGTGTCGAAAAGTCGACAAGGTTAACGCCGAAATGATAGCGTTCGCCCCGATGTTGAATACCGGCATCCAGGCTATATCCCCAGGCATTGGCAAAGGGACCGAGCCGGGAGTGAATCACTTTGGCGGAAATACCCCAGTGCCAGTTTCCCTGGAATCTGTTAGCATAGGAGAGGTACAAGGCCATGTCGGAAGCGCTGAACTCCCTCATGTAGCTGGTTGGATCGGCCTTCGGCCGGTTCTGCTCCGGGTCCCAGGCATGAAGCGTATTTTTGATGCCATCGACGCCCTGGCGGATGAAACTCAGGGCTACCACACCGCCGGACCCCTCAATTGGCACGGCCACGGCGCCGTAATCGTATCCAACTACACCGGCAAAACGTTCGGAATGCATATATGCGAATTGCCAGTTGTCCACGCCCGATAGGCCGGCCGGATTCCAATAGCCGGAGAGGACATCGTTTGTGATAGCTGTGTAGGCGCTTCCCATTCCGAGCGGACGTGCTCCACCTCCAACAGACAGAAAATCACTGCCGTATTTGGCTTCCTCAAAAACCTGGCCGGTTGATGGTGAAGCGACAAGAAACAGTATGAAAAGGCTGCTGAAAATGCGTAATGTCATGTAATGACCCGGCGGATTGGCTGTTGACCAATTTAAAACGATTTTAGATAAAAGTTAGTCTTGACAAGATAAAAAAACCTGATCATTGAATCAGCCATTAGTATTTCTTAGAATACAATCCGGATTTTTGTACTTTACCCATTCCACAAAAAAAAGAATTTACAAACCATTCCCAACGACCAGGTAATTCTATGAAATTCAATGTCACAAGCGGTGAGCTGGTAAAAAGTTTGTCAGCTGTAGTTGGTGCCGTTCCCAATAAAGCGACCCTTCCCATCCTTGAGACCGTACTTTTTGAAACGGAAGACAATCGCATTAAGCTGAGCGCATCGGATCTGGAGGTGAGCATCGTTGAGTATGTCAAGGCTGATGTGGAGAAACAGGGTGCCGTGGCCGTGCCCGCACGACGTCTTCTGGAGACTCTTCGTCAACTTCCGGATATACCGGTTACCTTTGAAGTGGATGAGCGGACCCAGGTCCGGTTTCGCACCGACAAGGGAACCTATAAATTGGCTGGAGAAAAGGCGGAGGATTTTCCGGATATGCCGTTGCTGGAAGATGGCAAGCAGATCAAAATCGATACTGAGGGACTAAAAGATGCAATCAAAAAAACCAGTTTTGCCGTGTCCAGCGACGATTTGCGCCCGGCAATGATGGGGGTTTTCTTTGATATTGGAGAGGAGGAGAGCAGGGTTGTGGCCACCGATGGGCACCGGCTGGTGCGCCTGGTTCGCAAAGACATCTCATCAACAGGGCCGATTTCATTCATTGTGCCTGAAAAAGCACTTACTTTGGTTACCAAAGCACTCGATGAAACCAGCTGTGAAATGGTGGTAACGGCAGATCATGTAAGTTTTCAGTCGGGGAATACGCAGATTATCACCCGGTTGATCAATGAGCAGTATCCCCGGTACGAGTCGGTTATACCCCGGGAAAACGACAAGACATTGAAAATCAGCAGAGACCAGATGCTGGCGACGGTAAAGCGCGTATCGGTTTTCTCAAGTTCAACGACCCGGCAGATACGTCTGGAGATGAAGCCGGATGAGATTGTCATCTCGGCCGAAGATCTCGATATGAGTAGCGAAGCAAAGGAAAACATTGCCTCGGAATACTCGGATGAGCCCATGGAGATTGGCTTCAACGCCCGGTATCTGATGGATGTACTGAACAATATTGAGGATCCGGAGGTGGTTTTCGAGTTTTCAACGCCAAACCGTGCCGGTATTGTGCGCCCGTCAGTACAGGATGATGACGAGGAAATGCTGATGCTGGTCATGCCGGTCATGCTGAACACGTACAGTTGATGTAACTATGCCATCTATATCCGGGATCATAACGCTGACATCCGACTTTGGGAGTCAGGATTATTATGTCAGTGCGATGAAAGCCGTTATTCTGAGAATCTCGCCCCAGGTAAGACTTGTGGATGTCTCCCACGATCTCCCTCCCCAGGATATCATGGCGGGAGCGTGGGTCCTGAAGAACACCGCTTTTTTGTACCCACCGGGGACCATTCATCTTGCTGTGATTGATCCTGGAGTGGGCAGCACCCGCCGTCCGGTGCTTGTACAGGTCAGGGATCATTTTTTTGTAGGGCCGAACAACGGACTTTTTTCCCTGGTTGTGGAGAGTGAGGAGCACCGGGTTTTTGAACTGTCTAACAGGCAATTCTGGCGTGATGAGGTGTCCGCAACATTTCATGGGCGTGATATTTTTGCACCTGTGGCTGCCTGGCTCAGCATGGGTGAAACGCCGGAGCGCTTCGGCAGTGAACTCGAGGAGCTTACAACCTACCGGTGGGCCAAACCGATAGCTGACGATGAGGGGGTACAGGGCTGGATAATGCATATCGATCGCTACGGCAACCTGGTCACCAATATCCCGCAATCCTTTATTCAGAAATATGATCGGTTATCCACTTTCAAAATTTATGTCGGAAATACCATCCTGAAGAGCATTTCCGATTCCTTTTCTGATGTGTCTGATGGCGAGGCGGTTGCGCTGATCGGCAGTTCCGGGATGCTTGAAGTTGCCATAAACAAGGGCAATGCCGAGCGAATGCTTGGGGTGGAAAAAGGTGCTCCGGTTTCTTTGGTAATCCAAAAAAGTGTATCTTAAATCATGCAATCAATACAACGCCCTATGCGTTGCACATAGCCGGAACGGGACAACTGGTTTCGGTAATAAAAAGGAACAGGTTTTTTTTAATAAACGGAAGTTGGTGTCCGCTGTAGAAAATGTTTGTGATTTTTTCTGAAGATTATTGACTTCGCTGTGTTTGCAGAACACACATAAAGGATTTAAACTGGATTGGATTAGACCGCTATTTATGGCACATATTGATATTGATGAAAATCGCTGGCCGATAGTTATCATAACGCTTTCCGGTAAAGAGTCACACAAGGATATCGGTGATTTTTTATTGAAACTGGAAGCTTATCAGTCCCGGGATGAGGATTTCTGCTTTGTGATGGATCTCCGCGAGATACACCGTCTTCCTCAAGATGCCAGGGACCAGCTTATTTCCTGGCTCAAGGAGACGGATTTGCATCAACTTGCTGGTACAGCTGTCGTGGTTTCTTCGTCGCTAATGCGGGTATACCTCTCTTCTGTGATCTGGATAGCAAAGTCCAGATACAGGCGCAAGAAATGGTTCAAGCACAAAACCGTTCGATCCCTCAGTGAGGCTTATGAGTGGTCGCGGGATCAGCTTCATTTGTCGCGACCGCGAAGACCCGGTGATGGAAAGGGTTGAGCAGTGGAAGTTTCGTCCGCGCAGCATGGCCGAACGAACCAATTTATGGAGGATAACGTCACATGCTTATGAGCCGCTATGGCGTCGTTTCTCCACTAAAATTCTGACCCGGGGTGCCTGGACACTTGAGCAGGAATGTAAGATGGTCTGTGAGATGTTGCTCGAGAGTCGCGATCTGTCCGCTGAAAAGGTATTTTTATACCCATCTGATAAGAAATCGCCAACCAGGAAACTTGATGATGATGATGAAACCCCTGGCAAGGTTCTTCCCGAAGATTCGGTTTATCTTGATCTGGGCAGCTCAACCGGTGTCTATGCGCGCGCAGTGTTGGCTGCTGCTCCGGAGGCCAAAGTGATTCTGGTTGACTACTCAAGGCAGATGCTTCGTAAGGCTGAAAAAACGATGAAACAGAATTATCGTGCAGTTTTTTATCAATGTGATGCCGCATTTATGCCGTTTCCGGATGAGTCCATTGATGGCGTTGTCATGGGTGGTACACTGAATGAGCTGACTGAACCTGAGCTGGTACTGCGTCAGGTTTCCAGAGTAATGCAAGGAGGTGCACATGCTGTAATCATGCATCTTGTAAGACTTCAAAAAAAGATAGCGCCATTACAAAAAATTGCACGATGCGGCGGGGTATGGCTTCCTCTGGCAGAAGAGGCCGACAGACTATTTGAGGAGGCCGGACTTGAGCCGATACATACATTAAGCGCAGGAGTAATGCGGATAAGCGCACTGCGCAAACAATAAACTGCCGGTATAACTGCCACCAAGGCGGCATTTGAATAATTTGGTGTTACATTTTTTCCGGTGCGGATATTCCCAGTATACCCAGTCCATTGGCAAGTACTATGGCAGTTACCGTCAGAAGCTCGGTACGAGCGTGAGCCAGTTTTTCATCTTCTCCCAGAATCCGGCAATCATGATAGAACTTGTGGAAAGCGGTAGCCAGTTCGTTCAGAAAGTTGATCAGTTTGTGCGGCTCTCGCTGCCTTGCGGTAAATGTAATGATATCCGGGAATTCAAGAATACGCTTGATCAGTGTGATTTCAGACTCATGGCTCAACTGTCTGAAATCGGGTGATTTTTTACTGAAATCGTAGCTTTGACGCACTTTTCTCATGATGCTCTGGATACGGGCATGCGCATACTGCAGGTAGAAGACAGGGTTTTTCTCCCCTGCCTGCTTAGCTTCATTGATGTCAAATTCAAGATGTGTGCCGGGTGCCCGCATGAGGAAAAAGAAACGGGTGACATCGGCCCCCACTTCATCCATAAGCTCATCGAGTGTTACGAAGTTTGCTTTGCGCGTACTCATCTTGAAAGGTTTTCCATCCTTGACGATAGTTACAAACTGGTAGACGATCACGTCAATTTTATCACTGTCAAATCCACACGCTTCAACAGCTGAAATCACATCCGGATAGGTGGCGATGTGATCTGCACCGAATACATCAATGGCAAGATCAAAGTCCCGATCAAGTTTGTTGATATGGTAAGCGATATCCGGCAGCCGGTAAGTGGGCTCGCCGGAGCTTTTGATCAGGACCGTGTCCTTGTCTTTTCCAAACTCGGTGGTTTTAAACCATGTTGCGCCGTCCTTCTCGTACACAAGTCCTTTATCGCGCAGTAATCCGATCACCTTGTCGATGGAACCGTCTTCATAGAGTGTGTTTTCATTGAAGAACGAATCCATGGTGATATTCATGCGGGCCAGTGTCTGCTTTATGTCGTCAAAGATGCCCTCTTCGGCTGCCTTTCTAAAAATGGCCAGATGCTCTTCACCGGTCAGCTCATCTCCATTTTCTTGTAGAACTTTCTGAGCTATTTCTGTGATGTAAACACCTTCATAGCCGCCTTCGGGGAATTCAGCATCCAGTCCAATGGCCTGCAGATATCTGGCGCGTACACTTTCGGCCAGGATCCGCATCTGCCGGCCGGCATTATTGAAGTAGTATTCGCGCTGAACATCACCACCAGCCCATTCCAACACCCGTGCGATGGTATCACCAAGCACGGCATTGCGTCCATGACCCACTGTCAGTGGCCCGGTGGGATTTGCACTCACAAATTCAACCTGAATCTTTTTGTCTTGAAGCGTACTTCCTCTGCCGAAATTTCGGCCAGATTGATATGCCTCAGAGAGTTGATCATAAAGCCAGCTATCAGAAAAGCGGAAATTGATGAAACCAGGACCTGCCACCTCAACACCGTGGATATAACCTGATGTTACATCAATATGATCTGCTATTTTTTGTGCGATCGAGCGTGGATTGTCCCTCAGTACCTTTGCCAGGGTAAGTGCCACATTGGTGGCTGCATCACCGTGTTCCGGAGAGCGTGGCTTTTCAATGGTAATTTCAGGGACGTCAAGATCAGGTGCCAGCTTTCGCAGGGCTGCTTCAATTTGTTGCTTCAGATAGTCTTGCATTGCAGATAGGGTATTTATTTGAAGGCCCAAATATACGAGCTTTTAAGGAAGGAATCTGAATTTATCCCATCAAACCTTCTGCCCTCATGCTCAGATAGTCGTAACCCGCAATGATAATATGGTCATCGACCCTGATATCGAGCATCTCGCCAGCCTCTATCAGTTTTTTTGTGATAGCGATATCGGCGCGGGAAGCGCGTCTGTTGGCAGAGGGATGGTTATGAACTATGATGATGCTGTTGGCTTCGTTCATTATGGCCTGTCGCATCACCTCGGCCGGATCCACAACGGTGGCGGTTTTTCCACCCTTGCTGATGACCTGGTGACCGGTAACGACCTTTGCGGCATTCATGAAGACCACCAGAAACTGTTCGGTCTGAAGATCCCGCATTCGTGGTCCGAAATAAGATGCTACGTCTTCAGGTG
>SLLP01000213.1 GCA_007133995.1 Balneolales bacterium | reverse complement strand
GTCAGCGCCTCATATCCCGATTTTGAAATTTTATCGAGAATGCGATCCAGGTCATCCTGGCTGTACTCCTCAACAATCTCCGCATCGGCAACTTTCTTCATACGCGGGTTCCTGGCTCCGGAGGAAACCGGACCCGATTTCCCGGGCACCTTTTTCTTTTTGAATCGCTGCCTGAACAGTTCAAACCAGAGGTCATAATTGTACCCCTGCCAGTATAATTTCACCAGAATATAGCCCCATAACGCACCGCCGAGGTGGACGATTCTCGCCACATTATCGGCTGAGGAGATGAACAGCAGATCTATGGCAATCAGACCGGCCACCAGAAACCGCGCTTCGATTGGCGGAAAGAAAAGCAGCATGATGGGAATCCGCGGAAAGAGCATGGCAAATGCGACCATCATCCCAAAAACAGCACCGGATGCCCCGATGGTCACATTGGCTGCAAAGAATGGACTGAAGACCAGGTTGATAAGTGCGCCTCCGATACCCGATCCAAAGTAGATCACCAGAAAATTGCGCGGACCAAGCTGCTGTTCGACCGGCCGACCCATCCACCAGAGCCACAGCATGTTGAATGCCACATGCAGGACCGACCCGTGCAGAAACATGTAGGTCACCAGCCTCCAGGGTTGCAGCAGGGTAATCTGCCATTCCGGAATAAACCCGAACACATTGAACAAACCGGAGACCAGGGCACCGCCGCCGAATGCAGCGACCACTGCCTGCAATACGAATATCGCCACATTGAGTAGCAGAATTACGCGCAGAGCCGACGGCAGGCCGAGATAACCTCTTTTAAGGGCGCTTCCGAAGCTGTCACCGTACATGGACATGACTGTGTATGGTTACCTTCCGCTTTGGGTTATTCGTAATTGCCTTTGATTCGCCACAACTTGATCAGTATGTAACCGACTACCATACCGCCAAGGTGGGCGAAGTGTGCGATTCCCGTCTGCAGGCTGCTGACACCATTGAACAGTTCGAGGGCGCCAAAGATAATAACGAAGTATTTTGCTTTTATCGGGATCGGCAGAAAAATGAGAAAAATGGGCCGGTTCGGGAACATCATGGCAAAAGCCAGCAGGATTCCAAACACGCCGCCCGAGGCCCCCACCATTGGGACATTGGCTCCGGTAACCAGGATGTGGATCAATGCCGCGCCGATACCGGTGAGAAAATAGTAGATCACAAAGCGTCGGGTCCCCCACAGGTTTTCGATGCTTTGCCCGAACATCCACAATGCGAAAAGATTGAAGAATAGATGCGCAAAACCACCGTGCAGAAACATATAGGTGACGAATTGCCACGGCATGAAATTGGAATGGTCCAGAGGCCATAGCGCACCGAGTCCGAACACGTACTCTCGGATACCGGGAGTCATCAGCGCCAGAAAAATCAGCAGATTGATGATCAGAAGGTGCTTGACAGCCGGTGGAAACATGGAAAAACTGGTGGAAGTCTGGTATGAATTGCCTTGATAGCTCAAATCGGGGTTGTTTTATTACGTTATAGAAAATAACACGGCAGAAAGGTTAATATAAGATTTATTAGCGGGAAATGCCCGTGAGTGACTGGCGGTAAATAATTCTCCAGTAGGCGTTGATCCCGCTCAGTGTGACGCCAGGGATGCCCTGTCCGGGATAGACCGTGTCACCGGTGAGATACCAGTCCTCAAATGGAGTTTGCGCCGGCGGCCAGTCCAGAAGCGATCGTTTCATGCTTTGCGGGATGCCGCCCACTCTGCCCCTGTGTCTGTTTACCCAGTTCTGCCAGGTCACTGGTGTTCCTTCAAATTGAACCTGAACGTTTTCGCGGCGAAAGCCCGGCAGCGAATTCACCAGTATCTGCAGTATGGCTTCTCCCGTTTCGCTTTTCGCCTGGTCATAGTCCTCAGGCTTTCCGAACCAGGTGTCGGTTTCGGTGTGACAGGAGATGTTGAGCACCCGGTAACCTTCGGGCGCCCTGGCGGTATCACCCTTTGCAGATATGCTAACAAACAGGGATTCCGCACCGGTATGCGGCATGGGTTGCTCCAGATGAATCTGGTGGTGCATAGTGAGGTCGGATGGAAATTCATCTTTGACCGCGATGCCCATCACAAATGCACCCCAGGCATGCCTGAATTTTGCAGCCTGCTGTTCAAACCACACTTTTCGTTCACCTGTAGTAATGGCCGGCAGGTTCCACACGGGCAGATTTGTAATTACACGTTTGCAGAAGAAGCGTGACGAGGGTGTGCTGACCACCCAGGGCATACCGGTGCGCTCGCCGGCATCGTCGCATTCATGTGACGGCTGGATGCGAATCACCTTGCTTTTGCAGCGAACGTCGCCGCCGCGGGAGCGGATGTATTCCTGTAATACCTCCACCATTTTGAGCAATCCGCCGGGTACATAGTAGTTGGTGCTGCTGGTGTAGGTGAGGCCGGGCGCTCCAAAAAGAAAAGGTGTATCTTCGCATTTGCTCTGGGCGGTGATCATGAGCTGTTCATCGATAAATTTTCGGAATGCGGGTGTGTCAACCCCGCAGTCTTTCATCACGGAACCGACCGGGCGAAAAGCATAGCGCAGTACAGGAAAATCAGATATGCGGTTTCGGAGAACCAGATCCATCCACTCGCGCAGGTTCTGCGGCGGGAAATAGATGTTTTTTTCCGACAGTCTCCAGACCACATCACTTACATGGAACGCCTTGTCCCAGAACCTGCGCTGTCCGGGTTCGTTGCCGAATGCCTCAAAGGCCTCATCCACCCAAGACTGGCGGCCGGTATGACGCGTGATCGATTCGCCGTTCATTCTAACAGTCATAGGCGGGTCAATGGCCTCTTTCGGCAGTTCGATGCCCAGCATGGATTCCAGCCGTGCCAGTGGCTGATGCTCATCAAATCCGATGAGTGTGGTTGCGCCTGACTCGAAAACAAAGCCTTTTCTGGAGTAGGAAGAGCTGCATCCTCCCGGAAGATGAGATGCCTCGAGAACTAGAACACGGTAGCCGTCGCGGGAAAGCAAGGATGCCGCAGTGAGGCCGCCCATTCCGGCTCCGACAACAATGACATCATAAATTGGATAACTCTGCGTGCTCATGCAGGAGTAAACATCTCAGCGGATGTTCCCGTTCGGGCAAACCCGGTCAAACAGCGGCGGCATTGTGCTCGCCGACCAGCGCAGGATTCTCGACACGTGTGTCGGTTTCAATCATACCGTCGCGAAGGGTGATGATTCTTCGGCTGTGACGTGCCACATCCTGTTCGTGTGTCACCACGATAATGGTGTGACCGGCTTCATGAAGATCCTCAAACAGCCGCATGATCTCCTCACCGGTTTTTGAGTCAAGGTTCCCGGTTGGCTCATCTGCCAGCAGGATGGATGGATTGTTGACAAGGGCACGGGCGATGGCCACACGCTGACGCTGTCCACCGGAAAGCTCGTTGGGTTTGTGATCTACACGGTCGGTGAGTCCCACCCGCTCCAGTACCTCAAGGGCGCGTGCCTTGCGGGTTGAGGACCGGACGCCGGCGTATATCAGGGGTAGTTCGACATTGGCGAGGCAGTCGGAACGGGGCAGAAGGTTGAACGTCTGGAAAACAAACCCGATCTCGCGGTTCCGTACCTCGGCCAGCTCGTTGTCGGTCAGTCGGCTCACATCCTGCCCGTTAAGGTGATATAATCCCGCGCTAGGCGTATCCAGGCAGCCAATGATATTCATGAGCGTGGATTTGCCTGAGCCAGAGGGCCCCATGATGGCAACGTATTCATTTTTTTGAATATCAAAGTCGACACCACGAAGTGCATGCACTTTCTGTGTACCCATTGTGTATTCTTTTGTCAGTTCGCGTATGGATATCATGGGCTGGTCTTTCATGGTCACTGTTCAGTTTAAATAAAACATTTTCGTATTGTCTTCACCGGCTTCATGAATCACGGGAAGCTGTCACCCGAACATCATCGCCATCCTCCAACACTCTTGAGAGTATCCGGTAGTTGCCGGATACGATTTCATCGCCTTTGCGAACACCGGAGATGACGCGAATGTACCGATCGTCACTGAGTCCGGTTTCCACCTGGAGCATTTCTGCCTTACCATTGATAACCCGGAAGACCACCCTGCGCATGTCCTCCCGGCTGAGACCAGTGGTGTCGGGGTTGTTTCGGTTGAAGTCACGCATGGTAACGGCCTGGAGCGGCACCGAGACGACGTTTTCCTCTCGGATGGTCTCGATATCCACCGTGGCGGTCATGCCCGGCTTGAATTGTGCGATCGGTTCAGGGATGGTCACTTCGCTATCCTGCAATTGGATCTGCTCTTGTGGCGCTTCGTTGTCCGCCGATGATCCGCTGATGTTATGCTGACTCAGCACCCGGATTTTAACCGGATATTCGGTGATCTGCTCGGCGGTTCCGTCACCACGCGTGATCGCAGAATTGGCAATTTCTGTCACCACGCCTACAAACTGTCTCCCGGGATAGGCATCGACATCAATTCGTGCCGTGTCATTTTCCGAGACATAGACGATGTCATTCTCGTTCACATTCACCCGCACCTCCATCTGCTCCATGCGTGCGACCCGGAGCATTTCTGTACCTGCCATCTGGATGCTTCCTACCACCCGTTCACCGCGTTCCACATCAAGACGGCTCACGGTTCCGGTCATCGGCGCCCGAATCGTGGTCTGACGCAGTTCCTCTTCTATCCGGCGCAACTGTGCCCTGGCATTTTCGACCTGATACGAACTGGCATTGAAACTGGCCATTTCTGCCTCGTAGGACCTGCTGGCATTTTCGAATTCCAGCTGTGAGATCATCTCCCGCCCAAACAGCGTCCTTTTCTGTTCAAATTCGTTTTTTGCCCGCAGCATGGAAGCTCGATTCTGCTCCATCCGTGCTTTTTGTCCTAAAAGTGTGGCATTGGCTTCATCAAGGCGGGCCTGGATGATGTCGGGTCGTATGCGGAGCAGCACATCCCCTTCATAGACAAAGTTTCCCTCGCGGACATTCAGTTCTACAATCTCGCCGGATACATCAGGTGCAATTTTAACCTCTACTTCGGGCTGAATCCGTCCGGTTGCCGTAACAATCCGGGTGATGGTCCGCTCACTGACGATCGATGTCTCCACCGGGTGCCCGCCGGCGTCTCCTCCGATCCAGCCGGCTGCACGCCCTATCACAGCCAGAATTGCAGAAAGGATGATAAAAGAGGCGATAATGAGCCAAAGTCGTTTTTTAGATCTCTTTTTTGATGCCATGTCACAAATATCACGGTTAGAATATCTCAAGTTATAACTCTCTCATCTTACGTACATCTGAACGGAAGGTTACATGAAATGTCCATGACCGAGCATCTTTCCGGTCACACAGGAATATGATTAAAACGTCATGGACATTCTATCTGACGACATGAATCGGAAAATTTAAACAGATGAAATGGCCATGACCGTGGCCCGAACACACAGACGCATGATTAAAATCGTCATGGACATTCTATGTGGCGATATGAATCATAAAATTTTAAACACATGAAAGACATGCCAAAAAATTAAAGACCCTGGAAGCCGATTTCAGGGTCTTTGAATCAACACGGCAAGCTGCCTCTATTGCGGGCCCGGTTGGACAAATTTATTTGTTGCTCTGCCAACGTTTAATCGGCAAAAGCATCAATTTCGATATCCTCGGTAAGCCTGCCCAGGAAATAGTCGAGAACCTTTTCCTGAAATATAAACTGGTACATCGCCTGAATTCGGTTGGAGCTGGCCCGAATGAACTCATTGTTGGCATTTGTAAGCTCAATTAACGTTGCGCTGCCAACATTATACCGCTCCTGCTCGGTCTCATAGGCTTTTTCAGCAGCGATGACGGCCTTTTCTGTTGCTTCAAGCTCCTTGGCGAAGCCCGTGTAGTCGTTGTAAGCCTGCTGAAGCTCAAGAAATACCTCCTGTCGGAAGTCTTCAAGCCGGAGTTCGGCATCGCGGTAGTCGATTCTGCGCTGCTCTACCTGATTGCTTGTCTGCCGGCGATTGAAAATCGGGATACTTACATTGAATCCCATCGACCGGTTGATATTGATATCGAAAAACTGATCGGAGAAGGGAAGCACGGTTCCCTCGACGCGCTGCTGGTCACGGTATGATGTCGAGACTCCGGCCGAGAGGCTGACCTGCGGCATGCGACCTGCCTGACTGATGCTCAAATCATATCTGGCACGCTCCACCTCCATTTCCGAGGCGCGATAGTCCCTTCTGTTTGCCAGGGCGACATCAATCATCTCACGGAGATTGTAATCCTTTACAACCAGCTCTTCTTCCCTGATGCCGGGTGCTACAAATTCATACTCATCCAGCGGATCCAGCTGAAGCAATCTGGAAAGCCGGAGCTTGTTCAGATTCAGGACATTTTCACTCTGTATCACACTCAGTTCGTTGTTGGCGACCACGGACTCCTGGCTGTATTGATCCACGATGGGCCGCATGCCGACCTCCACCTGCGCTTTTACCTGGTCAAGCTGCTTGTAGCTGGCTTCCATATTTTCCATGTTGATCTCAAGCAATTCAGTGGCGAGAAGTACATCCAGATATCTGGCAGCGGCTTCGAAAATAATCGCCTCACGCGTGCGCTGATAGCGCTCTTCAGCGCTTTCCATACCAAGCCTTGCACCCCGAAGCTCATTGATATTTCTGAAACCGTTGAAAATTACAACATTTGTGGAGATGCTGGCGCTCAGGTTGTTCGTAGTAAAATCATCAAATGCCACAGCCGCAGGATCAAACTGCCTGCCAATGGTACGCGTACCTCCCAGAGAGGCGTTCAGGTTGGGCAGGAATTCAGCCCGTTGCCTCCGGTACTGGCTCTCCGAGCGATCGATATTGCTCCTGCTGAGTTCAATTTCAATGTTGTTTTCCAGAGCGATCTCAATCGCTTCATCCAGTGTGATGGATCTGGGCTGTTGTGCTGATAACTGGGTCGCCATGCAGATCGAGAGTAAAAAGACAGGGTAAAAAAGGAGTTTCATCTGTTTGTTTCGAGTTTGATTTACAAGATCAAAATGAAGCAGCAATTACCGTTAACAGCTACGTTTATTCGTCCCACGAAACGGTGACGGGAATTTCATGACATTGAATCTTGACATTTGGTATGGTGTAATAGTGAATTTTTAATCAAAGAATATCGGTTCATGATGCTTATTCATGTACAGCCTGATCCTTCGCGAAAACACGAATACCATGTTCCCGGCAGAATCTTCTCTGCTTTGACGATCAGAAACAAAATAAGTTGCAAAAAAATCACGTCGGTTTTCACTCTTGTTGACTTTTGCGCTCGTCTATAGCTTCCTCAATTCGTTGCATCAGAAATCTGACGGCTCGCTGAGTTGTAATTTTTTTTAATTCATCCAGAAACAGGGATGAAAATGAATTACGGGATGTCTCCGATGCAGTTGAAACGTCCATAGTGCTGCTGTGACTTTTGTTTTCGCTCTTGCTACCCCCTTTTCTGGCAAGTATAAATCCGGCAACCAATACAGTGCCAACCAGATGAAGTGGATATTTCTCCACCCAGTAACGAACCCGGGTTCTGTCAGCAACGCTATGGCGGACTTCCTTCAGGGAGGTCTCAATTTCTGATTGAATCTGCTCCATCTCCTGTTTCAGAGCAATTTTCCGAGCTTTGAGCTCCTTGATATCCCTGGATTTTGAGTTGTTCTTTTCCATCCTTTTTCAATGATTAGGCTTTTGGGATTCACTGCTTTTTCGCTCATCCGGCTTTGCCGGGTCAGGATTGTCATTCCCGGGATTATTGCCGTTGTCAAGATCGCTGATCTGATCGGACATATCCTGTAAAAACTGCTGAAGCATTTTGTCGCGAGCGGATATAACCATGGATCTGGGCCGACGCAGAAAGAAAAGCAATCCGAGAATCAGCACCGGCGCAGCTACAATGATAAAACCCAGGCCTTCATTTTCAAGCATATCCCCGACGAAATTTGCAGCTGCAAACAGAACCAGAATCAGCCCCAGGGCCAGAAACACAATGCCTATGATGCGATAAATGGCATGTGCAAAAAGACCTGCAATGCGTTCACCCATTTCGAGAGTGAACAGCTCAATACGCTTCTCAAAGAGCGACTTGAATTCCCCGGGAAGTTTCCTGAGCTTGTTGATCAGCGAATCGTATTCTTCTGGACTCATTGTTTTCTGCTCCTTTTGGTGATTTTTCCAAGGAGAAAGCCGGCCAGCAAGGCGACACCCACAGATCCTGCAGGGTTTTTACGTACCAACTCAGAAAGTTTCGCTTTTATTTCCTGAATTCGTTGCTGGAAAGCCTCATCTTCCCATGTATCCTGTGCCTGATGGATCAGTTTTTCGAGAGTATCAATAATGGGATTCATAAAGTCGTATTTGATTTTGTGCTGCACATTGCCCGAATCGGAACATACAGATGGAGCTTTTACTCAAAGCACGCATTCGATTAGTAGAAAATACAGAATTCAGCGTTAAATGCTAAGTATTGATATGGCCTCAAGTTCGAACAGCTATTCAAAGCGCAGACTCTCTATGGGATCCAGACGTGCAGCTTTCCATGCGGGATAAACACCAAAAACCACGCCGATGATAGTCATGCCGATGATCCCAGTGGCTATGGCGAATACCGGAAGCACAAAAGTGGTATCCATCAGGATGACCAAAATATTACCTGCCAGAATACCAAGAAACATACCTATAACGCCGCCAAGCTGACATATAACAACTGCCTCTGTAAGAAACTGCATAACAATGCTTTTACGGTTTGCTCCTACCGCCTTTCGGATACCGATCTCCCGCGTTCTCTCGGTAACCGAAACCAGCATGATGTTCATGACGCCTATGCCGGCACCAAGCAGCGCAATGCCTCCGACTACAAAACCGAACAGGTAGAGCACGCCGGTAAAATCGTCGAAAACACCCCGCAACGACTCATTTGTTTCAATCTCGAAGTCATTATCACGATCGGGCGGAACCTGTCGGATGATCCGAAGCAGGCCAGTCGCCTCATCCACCGTCTCGTTGATCAACATGACCGACGGTGCACGGATCTGCAGAGTTATATTGCGCTCCCTTCCATAAATTGACGCCAGTCGGGTATAGGGAATCAGCACCAGGTTGTCGAGCGTCTGCCCGAATGCGGATCCTTTTTTCTCCATCACCCCGACAACCGTGTAGAACTGTCCGTCAATGCGGACTCTCTGGCCCAACGCGTTCCGGTTTCGGAACAGTTTGTCATTGATATCCGCTCCTATGATCACAAAGGACCGGGCATCTTCAACATCATCGCGCGTCAGATCGCGTCCCTCTTCCATACTGTAGGCATTATTTGTTATCCAGAATTCATTACCGCCGCGTATGCGAACATTGGGCTCGGTTGTCTCCTCCCCGAAAAAAACCCGTGCATTGCGAAACACGACATCCGGCGAGATGGCACGGGACAACTCGGCCATATCCCGAAAACGTTCAAATTGCCGGAAAGTGATGGGTTCCCGTGCCGCAAGACCTTGGTGCGAACCAACGACAATGCTGGGCCGTGTCGTCACATTGATCACATCACTGCCCATCAGGGTCATGGTATTGCGGAAGAAATTGTCGATAACCTTGACCGCTGTGGAGGCGCTTATGACGGCGAATACACCGACTACGATCGCCAGTAGCGTAAGTGCCGCCCTGGTTTTGTTGGAACCGAGGCCTCCGAATGCCATTTTTATGGTTTGCCAAAGATGCATGCCGTCTCCTTAAGAATATCGCAGTGATTCTATGGGATCGGATTTTGCCGCACGATTTGCAGGCAGGAATCCGAAAATAAGTCCGGTGATGGTGGTGATCAGAAAGGCCAGAACAACGGTCTGGAGTCCCAGATGAGCCACAAAGTACTGGTTGATGATGTATACCGCCAATCCCGACAGCATCACGCCGATCATTCCGCCAATGGCGCAGATCACAACCGATTCAACCAGGAATTGCAGCAACACTTCCTGGTAACGGGCGCCCACCGCCTTTCGGAGGCCGATTTCACCGGTTCGTTCTTTTACCGATACGTACATGATGTTCATCACACCGATCCCCCCGACAAAAAGGGAGAGCGCCGTAAGAAAGATACCCACACCGTAGATGGCTCCGGTCATGGTCCGGTATTGCTGTTCGAACATTTCAAGCCGGTTGATGGCAAAGTCGTTGTCCTGCCCGGGTTCGAGCTGCCGGATCTGGCGCATGACGCCTTCAATTTCGTAAAGCCCCTCCTGAAGCGCCTCATCATTTTCAAACTTGACGCGCAAGGCGATGCCGTGCCTCAGGCTGTGCATGTAGCGATAGGTACCGATCGGGATGATGGCGATGTTGTCAAAACTCTGCAACCCCAGGAAGTTGCCCTGCTGTTCCAGCACACCGATCACCTCGAAACGCCGGCCGCCGATGCGCACCCGCTGCCCGATCGGGTCGCGCCACTCAAACAGAGCCTGGGCCACATCATACCCCAGGACAACCACATTGCGCGCGGCGTGGTCTTCCTCCTCAGTGAAAAAACGTCCATCGGCGATTTCTACCGATGAGGTGATCGAATAACTTTGGGTCACCCCTTCAAGCTGAACTCCTTCCGCCACCTTGTCCTCAAAAGAGACGTTCTGGTTCCAGCGGCTGGCTTCGGCGGATACGGCTGTTGCCAGACGGCTGCGCCGGGCTATCTCATCGGCATAGGCCACGTCCATTTCGCGCCGATTGACATAGTCCCACCAACGATATTCGCCTCCAAAGCCCCAGGGCCATTTCTGGATGAAGATGACGTCCTGACCCAGCATGGACATGCTCGACTCGAAGGACCGGTTGATTCCATCGATCACCGTGACCATGGTCGTCACCATAACAATGCCGATCACTATGCCGAACGTGGTGAGAGCCGACCGCATCTTGTTGCTCCAGATAGCAAAAAGCGACAGTCGGATTCCTTCGATGATACTTCGAAATATCATGTTCAAAAAAAATTAATGACGCAATGTATCTCAATGTGTACGCATGTTTTCGATTTTCGTTGCAATAAAAACCGGATATTTTTGGGGATAAAGCGTTTTGTCTCATTTTTTGGTTATACTCTCTCGAACCTGCTATTTTCCCGGTGGATGTTCCAAAATCGGAACTCATTAGCATCAAACAAACTCTAAAATGTAAGATGAAACTTGATGTCCTTGCCATTGCCGCCCATCCCGACGATGTGGAACTTTGCTGTGCGGGTACCCTGGCATCACTGGCCCGCAGCGGCAGGAACGTGGGTGTGCTGGATCTGACCCGCGGCGAGATGGGTACCCGCGGCACACCGGAATTACGGCTTCAGGAAGCGCAAAATGCTGCCGAGATCCTGGGGCTGGCCATCAGGGTGAATGCCGGTTTACCGGATTGCGGACTCGAAAACAGATCCTCGCAGCGTGAAGTGATCATTCGCCATGTCAGGCGACTGCGGCCTGAAATCTGCATCATCAATGCTCCCGAGGATCGTCACCCGGATCACCGCAATGCCGCACGGCTTTCGCTGGATTCCATTTTCTACAGCGGTCTCAGCAGGCTTGAGACAAGGGATGATACGGATGATAACAAAATACAAGAGCCGTGGAGGCCACACCACATCCTGCATTTCATGCAGCACTGGCCTTTTGACCCGACCTTTGTTTTCGATATCAGTGACACCATTGAAATCAAGGAAAAAGCGATCCGCGCATTTAACAGCCAGTTCGATGTCAACGAGGATGACTCAGAACCGCAGACATATGTTTCGGACAAACGGTTCTTCAAGGCGCTGCGGGGACGGGCGCGTGAATACGGACAGCAGGTCGGCGTCACGTTCGGTGAACCGTTTCTCTATTACGGCGGACCCATACCATTCAATAGCCTGGATGTTCTTTTTTCTTCAAAGACCCGGCGCTAGGAGACTTGCAAGAATATTACTGAATAACCGATCGCTTCGGACGCTGGTTATGCTGCCGAAAATGGGTTCAGCTACCGCAAGGCGATGATAATCCCGAGCCCGGCATTCTCAATCAGCAGCGCAGCGCTTCGCTTATCTCCGCTCTACTCATCCTCGCGGTATGAAGGCCTGCGCTGTGAACGATCCATGCGCGGGGAATAGCGTTCCCTCCACACTTCCATCTGCTCATCCGACAACAAAACGGAAAGATCCTCCTCAAGCTGTTCACCCAGCTCACGGTGCCTTTCCCGAAGCTCCCTCTGAGGGATGATAATCTCTTCCCGGACCTGCCTGCGATGTTCTTCCAGTACGGAGAAAAATGCTTCGGCATTCTCTTCGGTAAGGCTCAGGTCGCGAATAAGTCTG
>SLLP01000117.1 GCA_007133995.1 Balneolales bacterium | reverse complement strand
TTTGCCGGACGGTTGCATGTGGACGATGTCCCCATGAACTATCTGGGGGGAGGCAGGTACACTCTTGAAGGCAACCGTTATTCGGAAATGTTCGACTACCACCGTTCCGAGGATGTCGTCGGCACAACCACACACATTCTGGTGGAATTCCGTGGCGACACGCTAATCCAGCGGTGGCCCGCCAACGAAAACTGGGAGCTGGCCGAATTGCATCACATGCAGAAATATGTCAGGATGAATTAGTACTTACCCGCCCATCCTGTTTACCATGGTCCAGAATCCCGGTGTGCCTTTACAGGGGGACGTATAAGCCGCCCGGCATGGCATCTTGAACCAGCCAGGATCAACTTGCAAAGTTGCCGAAGGCTAGTGAGGAGACTGTTGCAGACAGATCCGCCGCAGCGCCTGGGCGCGCTCATTGTCGCTGTTGCCGAGGGCCTGGACGTGCTCAGGGCTTATCGGTTCGCCGACCGTTAACCCGAAATCCTTCCATTTCGGGAAAAAGAATTCATGGGATAGCAGAAGCATCTCCAGGTTCAGCGGGATACGGAGCAGTTGCCGCACCCATGCCACGCCATAAAACAGCCGGGAATTGAAGCCATCGATGCGTATCGGCACCACGGTCCGCTGATATTTGATGGCCATTTTTATGGAGTTTTTTTGCCATGGCGCCTCTGTGAGCTCTCCGTTCTGTTTTCGCGCGGTATTCCCTGAAGGAAAGACCAGGAGCGGGTTATCCTCCTGGAAGAAATCCATTACGGTTTTAAGCGCATTGCGGCTGTCACCGAACACATCCACAGGAACGACATAGGGACGCATGTGGTGGAGGTTCCAGAGTAGGTCGTTTACGATCAGTCGGATATCGGGGTAGTAATTAGAGAGCCAGTGCAGTAAAAGGATTCCGTCGAGTCCGCCGGTAGGATGATTTGCCACGAACAGGAGCCGGCTTTCGGGCGGAGGAAGTGTACCGGCAGCCGGGGTAAGGTGCCCACGCACACCGGTATGGTGGAGCACTCTGGCGGCAAACAGGTTGCTGGTAAGCTCCCTGGACCTGTTAAGACGGTTGTTGATCACCTTTTCACGTGCAATCAGACGCAGGCCGTTGTGGGCAATGCCCGGAAGCGATGCAAGCATGGTCGGGTTTTTCTCGCCCAGCAATTGAATGATATCGATCGGGTTATCGGGATAGGGGTCACAGTACATGGTTTGGCGTACGGGCTTTGGGGATCCGATACGCACCAGGCGAGATGTTGTCATGGGATGCGCAGTGGTAACCGGATCACCCGGTTGGTAGCCCATGGTGATGGCATCGGATTCAATCTTGACGTGTGTCAGACTGACCGTTCCGCGGCCGCGCCATTTCATGGCAATCGACATGAACGGGGGCCAGGGGCGCCGGCTTCGGTGCATGGCAAGTTGTTCCTCCTCGGTGATCGTCTTCATGAAATCATCCGTCACCTTTCGGAAGAGACGTGTGCGTTTTTTTGGGATGTATTCAGGGAGGAGACCTGCGGAACTCATCACCGGTGGTGGTCCCACCGTTTCAGTAAGTATCCTGCCGTTCCACTGCCATTCTATCGGTGCGAACACACCCGGAAACACAACAAGATGGAATGGCCGATAGGCATGCATGTCAATACCCGCAAGGGCACTTCGTAGCTCATGCAGATCGTGGAAGCAGGAGAGTGACCGAACAAGGAGTCCACGGCTGTGATACTCCTTGTTAGATCGTTCCAGAGAGCCGTTACGGTAATTATTCATCAGGCAGACGACCATGCCAAATTCATTGGCTGCAATCCATGTTCCACCGCCTTCCGGATCCTTGGGCGCCAGAACACGCACACCTTCAATGATATCCACTTCCGGTGGACGAGCCTCGGGTCGTGAGTGGCGTTCATCGCGATTGAAGATAAGCGTCAGAGATTCGTCCCGGAATTGCCAGCTAAGCGTACACATAAAATATTGCGCTGGCTATCGCTTGTTGAAATTATTTCTGCCCGTCGAATTGAAAGTCATCGAAGATAGCCAGGGTTCTTGTTGTGAATAAGTGTTTATAAGCAAAAATGAAGTTACTGTTCGCCGGACTGAAATCCAACTACTCGCTATTCTGAGTGGTTTTGGCTATATTTAAGCCATTAAAATTATTACACCGTAACGACTGTAATTGCAGTTGCAATATGACAGAAAATATTGAAATCATGGCACCGGCCGGGTCATGGGAGTCGCTCACGGCCGGCCTCAAGGCCGGAGCTGATGCCGTTTATTTCGGGATCGACAAGCTCAACATGCGATCCGGAACGCGCAACAATTTCACAGTGGCTGACCTGCCGAAAATCACTGCGACTTGCCGGGAGTACGACGCGAAATCCTATCTCACACTAAATACGGTTTTGTTTGATGAGGATCTGGATCAGATGCGATCTCTGGTGGATGCGGCTTCTGCTGACGGGGTAACGGCACTCATTGCTTCGGATCCGGCCGTGATGCAGCATGCACGCGAAGCGGGTATGAACGTGCACATATCCACCCAGTGCAATATTACCAATGCCGAGACGGTGCGCTTTTATGCCCGGTGGGCGGATGTGATGGTGCTGGCGAGGGAGCTCAGCCTCGACCAGGTAGCGGCTATAACGCGGGAAATCCGCGATCAGAATATCACCGGTCCATCAGGCAAGCAGGTGCGGGTGGAGGTCTTCATCCACGGCGCCTTGTGTATGGCGGTATCCGGCATGTGCTATCTCAGCCTTCACTCGCACAACAGCTCGGCCAACCGCGGATCGTGTGTACAGAATTGCCGGCGTCCCTACGAGGTCCGCGACAAGCACAGCGGTATGGAGCTGGAGATTGACAACGAATACATCATGAGTGCCGCTGATCTGTGCACTATCGGTTTTCTGGACAAGATGGTGGATGCGGGTGTGGAGGTGATGAAAATCGAGGGCCGGGGTCGATCGGCCGACTATGTGCAGACGGTGGTGACCTGCTATCGTGAGGCGCTGGAGGCGATCGGGGCCGAAACCTATACCCGGGAGAAAGTGACGCACTGGAAAAAAGAGCTTGCCACTGTTTATAATCGCGGATTCTGGGATGGCTACTACCTCGGCCGGACCATGGGCGAGTGGAGTGATGTCTATGGATCCAAGGCGAGTGTACGCAAGATCTATCTGGCAAAATGCGAAAACTACTACCAGAAAGTGAATGCCGGTGTGTTCCAGTTGGAAA
>SLLP01000109.1 GCA_007133995.1 Balneolales bacterium | reverse complement strand
TGCTGAGAAAATTCAGCGACGACACCCAGTTCATCGTCATCACGCACAACAAAACGACCATGGAGAAATCCGAGATGATGTACGGCGTCACCATGCCGGAAGTGGGCATCAGCAAGCTGGTCGGGGTCAGGCTGGATGATGTTGGGGCGACGGAAACCACCACCGCCTGATGCATATTTGAGGATTGCGACGGCAGATGCCGGTTGGCAAACAGGTGATGATGCAATATTGAGACAAGACCACCGGAACAGTTACCTCTTAAATAACACATTGTGAGCGACAAGAAAATCATATTTTCCATGATGGGCGTCGGCAAGGCCTGGGGCCCGAATCAGCGCGTCCTGAAGGACATCTACCTCTCGTTCTTTTACGGTGCCAAGATCGGCATCATCGGGGCCAACGGATCCGGGAAGAGCACATTGCTCCGGATCATCGCCGGGCTCGACGACAACTACGAGGGAGAAGTGACCTTCAAAAGCGGTGTCACGTTCGGCCACCTTCCTCAGGAGCCGGAGCTGGATCCATCCAAAACCGTCAGGGATATCGTGGAGGAGGGTGTACAGGAGCTGGTCAACCTGGTGCGTGAATTTGAGGAGATCAGCGCCAGATTCAGCGAGCCGGACGCCGATTTCGACGCGCTAATTGAACGGCAGTCCAAATTGCAGGAGCAGATCGACCAGAAAAATGCATGGGACCTGGACAGCAAGCTCGAGATGGCGATGCAGGCGCTTCGGTGTCCGCCCGAGGACATGCCCGTGAACGTGCTCTCCGGCGGGGAGCGCCGGCGTGTGGCCCTCTGCCGCCTCTTGCTGAAGGAGCCCGACGTGCTTCTGCTTGACGAGCCCACCAACCATCTGGACGCCGACTCGGTCCAGTGGCTCGAACAGCATCTGGAACGCTATGAGGGCACCGTGATCGCCATTACGCACGATCGCTACTTTCTGGATAATGTGGCCGGATGGATTCTGGAGCTGGACCACGGCGAGGGTATTCCGTTCGAGGGCAACTACTCGAGCTGGCTCGAGCAGAAGCGCCGGCGGCTGGATGTCGAGAAACAGCAGAACAAAAAGCTGCAGAAGACCATCGACCGCGAAATGGAGTGGATTCGCACCAATCCAAAGGGGCGCAGCTCCAAAAGCAAAGCCCGCATCACGGCCTACGAAGATCTGCTTTCAGCACAGGAACAGGAGAAAAAGCGTGACGAACTGGAGATTTATATACCGCCCGGACCCCGGCTGGGAGAAAAGGTGATACAAGCCAACGGTGTGGCCAAGGGGTTCGGGGACCGGCTGCTGTTCGAGAACCTGGAGTTCGACCTGCCGGCCGGCGGCATCGTGGGTGTAATCGGACCGAACGGCGCGGGCAAAACCACGCTTTTCCGTATGATCACCGCTCAGGAGAAACCGGATGCCGGCACCTTTGAGACCGGTGAAACGGTCAAAATTGGCTACGCTGACCAGGATCGCCCGCTGGACCCAAAAAAATCGATATGGGAGGAGATCTCTGACGGTGAGGACACGGTGAGGCTGGGCAGCAAGGAGATCAACTCGCGCGCCTACGTTGCCCGGTTCAATTTCAGCGGCGGTGATCAACAGAAAAAGACCGGTCAGCTCTCCGGTGGCGAGCGCAACCGTGTCCACCTGGCCAAGACCCTGCGCGAAGGCGCCAATCTGCTGCTGCTGGATGAGCCGACCAACGACCTGGACGTGCAGACACTACGGGCTCTCGAAGATGCGTTGTTGAACTTTGCGGGATGCGTTGTCGTTATCACTCACGACCGGTGGTTCCTGGACCGCATCGCGTCCCATATCCTTGCTTTTGAAGGCGACAGCATGGTGCGATGGTTTGAAGGCAACTACCGCCAATATCAGGACTACCGCCGTGATGTGCTGGGCATTGATGACCAGCCCAAACGCATCCATTACAAAAAGCTCAAGCGTGACTGAAATCGAGCGGCGGCTCTCCCTGCCTGACGCACCATGCAGGGAACACGTCCCGCTGTTCGCCATATACACGCAACGATACGCAAAACCATGCCGAAAGATTTCCTCATTCCGGATCTTTACAAATCCGAGATCATCAAAACCGTAAAAAACGCCCGGCAAATCCTGGATCCGCGCAAGAAGGACCGGAAACCCGCTGTGCTGGACCTGGGACCGGTCCGTTTTCTCATCCCGCGCCATTTCGGCTTTTGCTACGGGGTGGAAAACGCCATTGACATTGCCTATCGCACGGTGGAGAAGCATCCCGGAAAAAACATCTACCTGCTCAGCGAGATGATCCATAATCCGACCGTAAACAAGGACCTGGAAGCGCGCGGGGTCCGTTTCCTGTTCGAAACCGACGGTACCGAGCGCATCTCGATCGAATCGCTCTCTCCGGATGATATCGTCATCGTGCCGGCGTTCGGGACCACACTCGAAATACAGCAGAAGCTGGAGCGGCAGGGCATCAATCCGTATCAGTACGACACCACCTGTCCGTTTGTGATCAAGGTGTGGAAGCGCGGCAAGCATCTGGGCTCCAAGGGATACTCGCTGGTCATCCACGGCAAGTATCAGCACGAAGAGACGCGCGCCACGTTCTCCCACAGCTCGCAGGAGGCGCCGTGCGTGGTGGTCCTGAATCCGGAGGAAGCGCACATTATGGCCGATATCATCCTCGAAAAACGTCCGCTTGCCGATTTTCAAAAGTATTTCGGGATGAAGTGCACCGACGGCTTCGATCCTGTTGAGGACACAAAACGTATCGGCGTAATCAACCAGACGACCATGCTGGCCACCGAGACCCGCGAGGTTATGCAGATTCTCAGGGAGGCGGTCGAGAAAAAATATGGCGCTGCCGCCGGCACGACCGGTTCCGCTCCAGGTGGCACTACTTCAAGCGATACGCGGACCGATCCAAAAACCGGTTCTGATCCCACCCCTCGACCCACCCCCGCACCCGGTCCGATGAAAGGGGACGAACCCGGCGTGGAGATGCACTTTGCCGATACCACCGACACGCTCTGCTACGCCACGAATGAGAATCAGTCCGCCACCTACGGACTGATGGAAGAGTGGGCGGACATGGCCCTTGTCGTGGGAGGTTACAATTCATCCAACACCATACACCTGGTGGAGCTACTGGAAGAACGCTTCCCGACCTACCACATCCGGGATGCATCGGAGATCACGTCTCGCAGCGAGATTCACCATTTCAACCAATGGAACAAGCAGGTGGAGCGGACCCGCAACTGGATGCCGAAAGCGGCCGAACCGGTCACCATCGCCATCACATCGGGCGCATCGTGTCCGGATGCACTGGTCGACGAAGTATTGCTGAAAGTGGCGTCCTATTTTGAGGGCTGCCGCCCGGTTGACGAAGCGCTTCAGCCGTTCCGGGAAGAGGAGAGCGCATCAGCTCAGTCCGGCACCACCATGAAATAGGCAATCCGGCGGGGCTGGTATGATCGCAGCCGGATGTCCAGATCATCGGTCACACGCTCAACATGCGGCACAACATAACCCGTGGTATCCCGCATGATATCCGAATACGTGATGTAGGCTTCATAGGGCACTACATCCTGCGTCTGGCTGAACTGATCAATCGGCACGTTGTAACGGACCGTCAGCACGGTCGGATTCAGACGCACCTCCCTTCCATCCGGCAGATTTCGTATCTGGAGATTGATACGCGCTTGTCCCTCGGTGAATTCGGTGACACTGAATGAGACGTTCACATCGCGTGTGTCGGGTAGAAATACGCCGCCCGGGTCAGCCAGCTTCACATTCCGGGTAACGTCATTTTGGACATTGCTGAGGCGGAGCGTTTCTGTCGGGATGCTTTGCAGAGTATCAATGACCGAACGCGCACCCTGTACCATCACGCTGTCCGGCGACACCAGAATGTCACCAACGATCTCATACTGTGCCTTGAGCTGAATGTCCAGATTGGGCGTAACTGCTACTTTCTTGTCCGTCCTTGGTTCCATTTGAAGCGTAATAACCTGAGGCTCCACTTTCTGCACGGTCAGGTCGGGGTAGGCAGCTAATTCCCGCTGGACGATGTCGTTCAAATTTACCTCCCTATCGCTGTAAGAAATCGACACCACCGGTGGATTCCGGTGGATTGCCAACAGATTCCAGCCCTCCCCGATCACACTTATTCTGGCCTCAGAAGGCGGCTCGCGGGCAAATGCCATATCTTCGCTGATGCCGGTGACCTGCACCGGCACATCCAGGATGAGGCTGTACTCCTTTCCCATGTTCACTAGAAACCAGAGCGATATGGCTATGATAAAGGAGATCAGAAAAACGATCAGTATCTCACCTTTATGCAGGTAGGTCGTCTCCTGTTCGGACGGACTGAACAATCTGGAAAACCAGCTGCCTGATTTGCTGTCTTTTGCCATGGCGGTATGAATTACACCTGGATTATGGTTTGCCGGATAATAGCGATAATCGCATCCAAATACTTTATAACGATCCGGCTTCGGTTCATGTTTTGATGAGAATATCGCGTATGATCTCTTCCTTGACGGCCGAGTTCAGTTTGCCGGCTATGGCGCGCCGTTGCATGTGTATTTCGTGACGCCATGAGGGATCCGGCACATACAGGATAAGCCGGCTCCCCTGGAACTTCATGTCCCGCACCTGCTCCCGAATAGCCTCGCCAATCAGCTCGGGCCACAGTGCGAGAATCATTCCCCGCTTGAGCGCCACCCGGTGCGGATAATCATCAATGAATTCATCCACCAGTTCGCGAAGCTTCCTGGGTTGTTTTCTGAAAAAAGCCATGGTCAGGATATGGGTTCCACCCGGCCGTTGCTGACCTCGTACGAGGTTATGCGATTGCGGCCGGATGCTGAAAATCCGGATATTTTTTCGGGATGTGCTGCCGTGATGAAAGACTGTCCGTGGTGCTGAAGCAGCATCTGCATCACCGTATCGGTCCGCTGCGGATCCAGATCGCCGAAGACATCATCCAGCATAAAAACCGGCAGGTCATCCAGCTCATTATTGTAAAAATAGAGCTGTGCCATCTTCAACGCCAGTGCAAATATCCGGTGCTGACCCTGGGAGCCAAACTTGCGCAGCTCCATGTCGTTCAGGAAAAAGACCAGCTCGTCGCGGTGCGGACCGATTATCGTCTGACGCCGTTCCCGCTCGCGCTCCGATGACCTACTCAACTCGCTATTGTACAAATCCAGGATGCGGGCAGGGTCGGGCGAGGGATCATCACCGGTATCGCAAAAGGTTTTGTATGCAATCGATGGAATGAGCCCGGAGCCGGCCAGTTCCTGATGCGCTTTTTCAAGATAGGACTGGAATGTATTCACCAGCGCTGCCCTGTTCGCGATGATGCGTGAACCGGTTTCCGTGAGCTGCCGATCCCAGGGTTCCAGCATGAGATCCATCTCGCCGGAATACATGTGCGTATCGGACAGCAACCTGTTGCGTTGTCTCACAATTTTTCGATAGCGGATGAGATCGTCCAGATAGGCCGGTGAGGTCTGCGATATAAGGGCGTCCAGAAACGAACGGCGCTCGGCCGGCCCCTCACCGGTCAGCTTTCTGTCATCCGGGGAAACAAGCACCACCGGCACAAGCCCGATCAGGTCGGCGTGGCGGTCCAGCGGACTGTCATTCACCCAGAGCTTTTTCCCATCCCCGCGCCCGTAAGAGCAGGCCACCTCAAACTCGCTGCGAATGTTCCCTCGAAAGCTGCCCTTCACCAGGAACGAGGCGGCATCCTGGCGTACCACATACATGTCCGAGCTGCTGGTAAAGCTCCTGCCCATACACAAGTAATGCAGAGCGTCGATGAGGTTGGTCTTGCCGGCGCCGTTCGGACCGGTGATGATATTCACATGATCCCCCCAGACGACATCGGTCTGATTATGATTGCGAAAATTGATGAGGGAGAGTGAAGTGTTGATCATCGGTCCGGGTACCGGTCAGATGGGACAGGGTTTGATGGACATAGCAACCGCAGTAGCCGCAGTAACCGTGTCCGACTGGAGATTTTTCCGGGAGGATGCGGTCAATCGTCTTTTGCGGGTTTTTTCCCGGAATCGTCGGATTGATCGGAATCGTCGGATTGATCGGAGTCGTCGGATTGATCGGAGTCGTCGGATTGATCGGAATCGGCCAGCGCTTCATCTCCGGTTGCTTTCGTCACACGATCTTCCACCTCATCACTTTCGCCCTCTTCCGGGCCGGATGCATCCCCGGCATCGCCAATATCATTTTCTCCATTGGCATCATCGCCGGTAATTTCATCATCGGTTTTTTCATCGCCAATGTTGTCTTCTTTCGGATGTGCCTCATTGACGACAATAGTCCGGTCAAGAAATACGGTATTGTTCAGTTTCTCAATTGCTTCGAGAGCTTCACTCTCTTCTGCCATTTCCACGAAGCCAAACCCGCGAGATCTGCGTGTGTTTTTGTCGCGGACGATAAACGCGTTAGTGACTTCTCCGAAATTCTCAAAAAGTTCTTTGAGCTCTTTCTGCCTGGTTTTCCAGGCCAAATTGCCTACATAGATGTTCATAGTGCGGTCGTGCTGATATAAACGGTTGATCTGTCTGTGACAACAGACGGCTTGTACAATGATGCTAATATAGAAAAAGCAGACCGCCTAAAAAAGCAGCCTGCTTTCAAAGTATGCATTGATCCCGTCGCAGCAAAACCGGTCAAAAAGACCGGCGCAGCATTCGGGAACTCAGTTACTAAATGTTGAAGGCGTCGCGCCCGAGATACTCGGCGCTCAGGCCCAGTTGCTCCTCGATACGCAGCAGCTGGTTGTATTTCGCCAGGCGATCGGTCCGGCTCATGGAACCGGTCTTGATTTGCCCGGCGTTGGTCGCTACCGCAAGGTCTGCGATGGTGGTGTCTTCGGTCTCGCCGGAGCGGTGCGAAATCACGGCCGTATAGGCGTTCTTGTGTGCCAGTTCGATGGTGTCCAGTGTTTCGGTCAGGGTTCCGATCTGGTTGACCTTGATCAGGATCGAGTTGGCCACGCCCTGCTCGATGCCTTTGGCCAGGCGGATGGAGTTGGTCACGAACAGGTCGTCACCCACCAGCTGCACTTTCTCGCCGATGGCGTCAGTGAGTTTCTTCCAGGCGTCCCAATCGTTTTCATCCATGGCGTCCTCAATGGAGATGATCGGGTACTTGTCAACCCAGCTGCTCCAGTATTCAACCATTTCGTCGGGCGACTTTTTGGAACCGTCGCTCCACTTGAACTCGTACAGTCCGGTTTCGGCATTGTAGAATTCGGCTGATGCCGGGTCAAGCGCAAGCAGGATATCCTCGCCGGGCTTGTAACCGGCCTTCTCGATGGCTTTGAGGATTACCTCAATGGCCTCCTCGTTGCTCTTCAGGTTGGGTGCGAATCCACCCTCGTCACCTACTGTGGTGGCATAACCCAGGTCGGAAAGCACCTTCTTGAGGTTATGGAAGATCTCGCCGCCCATCTGCAGTGCCTGGGTAAAGGATTCCGCGCCGCTGGGCATGATCATGAACTCCTGCAGGTCCACGTTGTTGTCGGCATGTGAACCGCCATTGATGATGTTCATCATCGGCACCGGCAGAACCTTGGCATTTACGCCGCCTACATACCTCCAGAACGGAATTTCCAGTTCGTTGGAGGCCGCATCGGCCGCGGCAAGCGATACGCCCAACATGGCGTTGGCACCCAGTTTCGATTTGTTTTCGGTCCCATCAAGTTCGATGAGAAGCTGATCAATATCGACCTGGTTGAATACGTTGTACCCGACCAGTTCATCGGCAATGGTTTCATTAACGTTTTCTACAGCCTTGAGCACGCCTTTGCCCATGTAAGTGTCGCCACCGTCGCGAAGCTCGACCGCTTCGTGTTCACCGGTTGATGCTCCCGATGGAACAGCGGCGCGTCCCATGGTTCCATTTTCGAGGATTACATCGACTTCAACAGTCGGGTTTCCTCTGGAATCAAAAATCTGACGTGCAATAATGTCTTCAATAATTGCCATGATGGTAGAATGATTTGTTTCGTATTTCAGTTGTATTAAGCAGCCACAAGGTATGGTTTTTTTTGCTAATTTGGAAGAAAACGGATATGAAACGTGCTTACTTGTTTGACATAGACGGAACCCTGCTGAAGGTACGGCGCAAGGTGAACCGTAAGTTGATCCAACGGATACTGGAGCGATTCGACATCAACCACAGATCACTGGAGAATCTCGATTTTGCCGGTAAAACTGACCGTGATATTTTTTCCGGCTTACTGGATAAACCCGAAAATGACCTGTTTCACCAGGTCAAACAACTCTACCTGCAGGAGCTTGAGCGCCATCTCTCGGCTGAGGATGTCCAGGTATTTGACGGTGTGCACGATTCACTCGACTATCTCCAGGATAAAATGGCCTGGACCGGGTTGCTTACGGGTAACTTTGCCCGTGCTGCCGAAATCAAACTGGCTGCTATCGGACTTCTTGAACGGTTCCGGTTCGGGGCTTTTGGCGATGAGCATCACGACCGAAACGATCTTCCTCCTTCTGCCTTTGATGAGCTGATCAGAAAATCAGGAGAATCCTTCCATCCATCAGATCTTGTTATCATCGGCGACACTCCCAGGGATATTGAATGCGCCAGATCATTCGGATCAATCTCCGTTGCCGTGGCTACAGGTACGTATTCTCATGACGAGCTCTCTGCCTGGAACCCGGATGTCGTGCTCTCTTCGCTTGCAGAGTTTCCTGAATGGATTGAAGGGTTTACCACATGCCGCCGAAAACAAACGTGATGTGTGGTGTTCCGAAAAAATACTGTTTGGAAGCTGCAGGCTCCAGCACGCCGGGCGCTTGCTCCCCGGGTGGTAATTCCGGATTGAACTGCTCAAAAAATTGCTGGGCAGGAAGACCCGGTCTGAAGGGTTCCATGATCTGAATTCCCTGGGGATAGTAGTGGAAAAAGTAACCTATGCGTATGCTTTGTATGTTGCCAAAATCACCACCTACATTCGCTCCGATGGACAATTGACCCGATGCACCAAAAATAAATTCTCCATCTCCCCAGCCCTGAAACACATCGTGATTTTGTTGCGTAAAACCCTCAAACGAAGGACGAAATCCCAGGTTATACAGATCATGGTCGTAATAAGGATATACAAATGCAGGTGTGGGTCCGCCGGAAGCCTGGACAAACAGCCTGAAATCGTCTGAAAGATACTCGGCAAACATTCTGCGACTTAAACCGAACATAACCGGGAATACCAGCACCCTGTTGTATTTGTTTGGAATAACCGAATACCCCCAGTAGCTTTGGAACGTCTGCTCGGTCTCGTCACGAATGCTGCTTATCTGAAACTCGATCAGACCCTTTGTATATCTTGTGAGCACCCGGCGGTATTCCCCTCCAACTCCGAATCCGAAGTTATTGAGTTGAAGACGAAAGCCCATTCCGTTGCGAATATCGAAATCCCTGTGGGTGAGAGGGCTTTCCAACTCGGCCAAATCGGGCTCAATCCTGTCCTGTGCCAATGTGGTATTGTAAGCGGCATCAACCACAAATACCAGGAAAAACAGTGATAAAACGGGAATTAAACGACTCATATTTGTCAATTCGTAAGAAAATTTCAGGAAAGCGATTTCGTATTTAGTATCAATACAGACTTGCTAATGTATAATACTCTTGTATTTTCATAATGCCTTTTTCAGTCGCATCGTTTCAAAGTTGGTAACGTTTGTGCGATCAGGTTGGTATTTCCTCTCAATATAACAAGCAATATGGCTAATCTATCCAGACTTGAGATCTATGGACCCTCTTCCACGCTAAAACGCGTTGGTGAGGTCATGTTACATGAGACTCCACACATGCACTATTTCTCGCGGGAAGTTGCGGAGCATCAGAATGTAAGGGTCTTTATTTACGAAGACCGGAATACAGCAGTCCACTCCGCCCGCTGCGTCACATGCATCCTATCTGAATTTCCTTCGATGGTAAGCCTGGAAATAGCAGATGTAGGAAAGCAAAGCGGTTTTCGCGGCTCGCAGGAACCGGATGAACAACCTGTCTATGAACAGATTCTGGACTTTATCCTGGATTTCAGCAAGCAATACGGACTGACCGTGCAAAACAGGTCGCTTGAGGTTCAGGAAAAAGCGGAAGAGTGACCCAGCCTACCCGGAAATCATCGGATTGGACCGTAGTCAGAATGCTCGAATGGGCAACGGAGTATTTCCGGTCACGTAGCGTCCCTTCGCCCCGGCTGAGCATTGAATGGCTGCTTGCACACGTATTGCAGGTTAAGCGGCTAGATCTCTATCTGCAGTTCGACCGTCCGCTCACCCGGGACGAGCTGGATACACTCCGTCCCCTGGTTCAGCGCCGTGCCGAGCATGAGCCGCTTCAGTATCTGACCGGATCCACCGACTTTTACAATCTGACGCTGCGCGTCACCCCGGACGTGCTTATTCCACGGCCCGAGACAGAGCAGCTGGTAGAAATGATCCTGGACGACCACCCTGCCGGCACTTCAGTGGCCGGGACAGCCGGTGACTCTGTCCGATTTCTTGATATCGGGACCGGGTCCGGTTGCATAGCCCTGGCGGTGAAAAAAGCGCGACCCGACTGGCAGGTTACCGGCATTGATATCAGTGAGGAGGCACTTGAGGTTGCCAGGGGTAATGCACGTGAAAATGAACTGGATGTCACTTTTTTACAGGCATCCTTACTGGATTACACTCCTCCGCAAAAGCCCCATATCATCGCCTCCAACCCACCGTATATTAATGAGAGCGAAAGAGGCGATCTGCCGGCTGAAGTCCGTTCGTTTGAACCGGCTGCCGCACTGTTTGTACCTGATGTGCAGAAGATGTACCGTGTGCTTGCGGATTTCTGTCGAAACCACCTGGCATCCGGTGGTTCGTATTATCTTGAGACACATGAAGACCATACGGATAACCTGTTATTAATATTTGAGAAAAAACCTTTGGCCGGGAGACTGGTAACAGATTATTCCGGAAAAAACCGCTTCATCGTAGGAATATTCGAGGAATAACTTGGTAACGCTATGTGTCAAGGTGATTTAACAGAAGGATAAGAAGAGTCCAAAAATGGCAAAAACAAATGTTGATAACTTGTTGAAATCTTTTCGTTATTATTCTGCTTGTTTCTGAAAGCGCTCAGGAGTGGGCCTGCTCTATAATTTCAGTACCTTTACAAGCGCATACAGTTTGAACATATAGAGCCGTATATTATTGATTTTATAAAATATAAACAGGTATGCGAGATGTGGATAATTTCCTGTCTGAGTTCGCTTCTTTTTTTGACAAGTGTTCGAATAATTGGCATCTTCTATTTGCAAGCGGGAAATCATGTTGTAGCTATTGTGGATAACTAATCGCAAAATCATAAAAGTCAAGCAGAATTATTTATTTTTTTCATGGTAGAAACAGAAAAAATAACGGGGCAAACCGAAAAGGAGGAAAGGGTAACGGCGAACGGGGTTTGGGCGCAGTGTCTAGAGATCATAAGGGACAATATTAACTATCAAAAATACACCTCCTGGTTCCATCCCATCAAACCGGTTGCACTTGAAGACAAGACGTTGACGATCCAGGTCCCTTCTCAGTTTTGGTATGAGTGGCTGGAGGAGCATTATTATAATATCATGCGATCAACCATCACCAAAGTATTGGGTGATGGTGCGCGATTTGAATATTCCGTTGTACTTGAGAAAGCCAATATGGATCATGACGACCGTTCCGTGCGCCTGCCGCAACGGTCCAGTCCGCCGATGCCGGCGGATTCCGGACAGCAGGGGTACGATCAAAATGGATACCATCCTTCCTACTCAACCGAGAACATCCAGAATCCCTTTGTCATACCGGGAATCCGGAAAAACAAGATCGATCCGAATCTGAACGAGAACTACGTGTTCCATCAGTTCATTGAGGGTGACTGCAACCGACTGGCCCGATCTGCGGCCATAGCCATTGCCGAAAATCCGGGCAAAAACTCGTTCAATCCGTTTTTTGTTTACGGCGGAGTAGGTCTTGGTAAAACGCATCTGATCCAGAGCATCGGAAATAAAATCCGGCAGGATTTTGGCGACGAATACTCCATCCTTTATATCTCGTCTGACCAGTTCACCAACGAGTTTGTGCATGCCATCCGAAACAATCGCGCCCGCGAATTTTCCATGTTCTACCGGAACATCGACGTGCTGATTGTGGATGACATCCAGTTCTTCAGCGGCAAGGAGAAAACCCAGGAGGAGTTTTTCCACATTTTCAATGCACTGCATCAGGACGGCAAGCAGATTATCATGACCAGCGACCGGGCGCCAAGGGATATCCAGGATATCGAAGAGCGGCTGATCTCGCGTTTCAACTGGGG
>SLLP01000232.1 GCA_007133995.1 Balneolales bacterium | reverse complement strand
GTATTACCCATCGAAACGGCCGTTCATAATCGTCCGACAAACCGTACCACCCCAGGGCGACCGTATCGCTGCCCGTATTATACAGCTCGACCCAGTCCTCATAATGCCCGTACTCGTCAGCGATGGTGGAGTTGTTGGATGCCTGGACTTCATTGAATACCACCTGTGCCACTGCCATGCAGGGTAAAAACAGGATCACCATAGTGGCCATGATGGCTGCCGAAAGTGAAGTGCGGAATGATTTGCGGATCAGGAGTGACGTGGCGGACATGACTCCATTTTGTCGTTTTGCGTAAGTTCCGGTTACGATACGGAATGGGCTGCTTATTCTGGTAAAATACCTTTTTTCTAACGAATTAGCACCATCCGGACCAATGCGCTGCCGAGGGGCTGCCCCGATACCGGCTTCCGCCCTTAACCGTCACAATCGGACAGGTCCGAACCGAAGTGCCCTGTAATTATGAAAGGTCCAATATAGATAAGATATCATCAAAAATGATATCAGAAGTGATGTGACCACGCCCCTCATCAAACTCCATTAACGCCTTGTAGTTGATTGTCTGATCTGGCGGGCTCTGTATATACCTGATGACTGTGCAAGGCTGCAGTGGAAACCGGAGCATCAGCGAGCATCTGTGAAATAAAGCTCTGGCCGTATGATACTACTTGACAAGTGTCATTTTTCTGACCTCCCGGAAGTTGCCGGCTTCAACGCGATACAGATAGACACCACTGGCGAGACCGGAGAGGTCGGAAGTGTCAAAGATGACGCGATGCTGGCCCGCGGCACGGCTATCATCCAGCAGACGGGTGACACGACGACCAGTTACATCAAATACATCAATGCGGACCCGGGCGGGTTCAGGCAAGTCAAACCTGATGACGGTCTGCGGGTTGAACGGATTGGGATAGTTTGGATGGAGCGTAAAAGCGGCTGGAACATTGTCGTCGCTGGACGCGGCGGTATCCGTTGCGCGAAACTCAGCCACCAGGTGCAGTGTGTCGATGGCCGTGACAATGACGGTTTCATCGATGCTGTAGGTAAATTCTCCTTCTGATGTGATCTCTTTCCAGCGCACAAATTCGTACCCCGACTCCGGCTCCGCGCGGGCCGCCACCGGTATTCCTGTAAAGTAGGTACCGCTCCAGGGCCAATGAGACTCACCGATGCCCACAGTTGACGGATCAATGGCGATGCTGTTTACGATGATTTTTCCGAATCCGGATGTGGTAATAGTTTCGCAGCCCGGGCCTGTGACATCCAGCGTGAGCAGGTATGTATCCTGACCGTCAAATTGTGCGAGTTGATCCCACAAATAGTCCGGCCGGCGTTCGGCAAATTGGCGCATCACATCCACCTTGTCCACCCATTCATCGTAATTCAGAGGATACGGCCAGTTCCCGGCATTACCCCGCCGGTTGATATGCTCTACGATCTCGGGAGCATAGATGGCTTTGAGCGAATCAAGCAGCGTGGTCATACGGTCCGGCAGAAATGTTGTGTTCAGCATATCGGCAAAACGGTTGAAAAAAGTGTCGCGAAAGTTGCGGTTGTCGAGTAGTCCGTTAAACAGTGTGTTAGACCAGGGCGTCCGGCCAAGGCCCGTGACACGGATCATGGTCTCGTTTTGAGGTGCCGAATGCCATCCGAAGCCGAAATCCGTATCCACCAGAACCCAACGCCAGCGTCCGTCATGCTGGGGAATGGACGTATGCGGTCGATATTTTCCATGGTTTTTACGCCAGAAATCAATGTTGTTATGCGGCCAGTCCCTGTTGTCGGCGAAAATATTGGCGATGTAATGGTCGATAAAATTTTCAATGTCCATCTGCTGCGCGACTTGCTCATAAAGCGTATCGTCGCTCAGGTTTTCTTCAAAAATAAATTCACGCATGGCGAGGTAATCGGTATTGTCACCGGTACGGGGATACTCCGCAGATCTCGTGAGCAAATCCAGCTCCCCATTCCCGACACCGTAGTGCGTCTCGAAATAGAACCGGTCGTAGCGCTGGCGGATGTTGTATATCCCCCAGTACTCACCGTTCAGAAACACCACGACCGGTCGAAAATGCTGGATGTCGAAGTTCATATGATGTACGCTTTCCTGTGTGTAGACGTCCCGGAACATGGTTGCGGTCACATCCTGACCCGACTGCCGGAGGATGAGCCGGTTGAAATCGTCCAGCTCCAGATCCGGAAAGAAACGGTAGCGGAACCGGTTTTCGCCGTAGTCGCTGCGGGAATAGAGCCGAAGGCTTTTCTGAGGGAAGGCGCGCGACCATCCACCGTGGATTCGCACTCCGATATCCTGGCTGACCGCCTTCGTGCCGTCCTTCTCGAACAGCGTAAAATGCGCCGGCCGCTCCCAATCCCGGCCGCGCTGGTTGTAGTTGGCAGGCGCACCGCCATTGAAGGAACCGCCACCTCCAGCCAGCCACTCCTCATGCACCCTGCCCAGTACGTAGATGCCGGTACCATGATCAAAAAAATGGTCTTGGTCTGTGTTGATGGTCACCACCGGGAAGGTGTAACGGGCGTGACCGTCCGGATGGATGAAGTACGTTTCGGTCATCACCGGTCCAGGCAGATCGCCCTCCCGGAATGCCCGCGCACGGACCACAGTTCCCTTGAAAACCGTCTCAAATGGGGATGCGGCCGGCGCATAGCGATGGGTGATCTCCATGATTTCGGAGAGGTCATTCGGCTCGGTTGACCGGTCGCTGATCGGGATGGGACCGGTGTAGCGTTCCGAATCCGGTCCGGGCTCGGATCCGTCAAGCGTATAGTGGATTTCCACTTCATCGTCGGGACTGTCCAGCTCGAGTTCAAATGGTGCGGAATAAAACCCGCCCGTATATGAGGGCACCGGCATGTTCAGGATGGTGCCATAACCGGGAGATGATGTGTTGGGCATGCCGGGTGTCGGATCATCGAAGTACACCCATTCATCCGAACCGTCGGTAATCCGTCCCCATGAAAAATCAGAGGGAATGGAGACAGGCGGAACCTCGTCGATCCGCTGTTCTTCGGGCGGAAAGGCCGGGTGCGATAGCAAAATCTCTTCACCCTCTGCGGCGATACTGAAACCGGTGTGCAGCTCACCTTCGGGATCGCGACGATCCTTGCCTGACGCCCAAATGAGCAGGAATTCACCGGGTGCAATCGCCACACCTTCCGGTATTACCCATCGAAACGGCCGTTCATAATCGTCCGACAAACCGTACCACC
>SLLP01000120.1 GCA_007133995.1 Balneolales bacterium | reverse complement strand
GGCAGCCAGCGTGCCATGTTGGAGGACCCTTCCACCAGAAACAGTTTCTCCGTGGTGCGTGAAGAGGCGCCTTCCGCTTTCATCGCTTCCAATATCGGTGGCGCCCAGCTGGCAGACGGACTCGAAATAAAGCATGTGGATCTGCTTATCGATACGATCCGGGCCGATGCTATTATCATTCATCTCAATCCACTTCAGGAATTGCGGCAAAAGCACGGTGACCGGCGTTTCAGCGGCATTCGTGAGGGCATCCGCTCCCTGGTGAAAGATGTCCAGGTACCCATCATTGTCAAGGAAACCGGAGCCGGCCTTTCAGAAAGTGTGATCTCCCAGCTTATCGATTGCGGAGTTGCTGCTGTTGATGTTGCCGGCGCCGGAGGAACGAGCTGGGGTCGGGTCGAGAACATCAGAAACGAACTAAAAGACCGCCATTTCACCGATAACTGGGGCATCCCGACTGTTGACTGCATACTGACAGCAAGCGAAGCAGTCCGGGACAAGTGCGAACTGATTGCTTCGGGTGGAATCCGCGGAAGCGAGGATATTGCCAAAAGCCTCTGCATGGGGGCTGTAATAGCTGGAGCGGCCCAACCTGTGATACAGGCAATTCACAAGGGAGGGTATGAAGGCCTTGAAGCCATGTTCAAAGGATGGGAAGATGATTTTCGCACTGTTTTGTGCCTTCTGGGATGCGAGCGTCCCACCGATCTGGATATGATCCACCTTCGCCGGGTTCAAAGTCGATGATGGACATTCTTTTTTGTATATTTGCATCCCTGAGCACCTGACCCTGTATCTGTACCTTATAACCAATTTTTTACAACTGCACATTGCAAGATATCAGTACACAATTAGACGATCTTCTTGATTCCGCTTTTGATTCGCTTCCCGTGCCGGAACAGCCCGCATCCCTCTACGATCCGGTCCGTTATATCATGGGTTTGGGTGGGAAAAGACTTCGTCCGCGTCTTCTTTTGCTCACTGCAGGACTTTGTGGCGCGAGACCCGGGGACGCGATGTCCGCTGCTCTGGCGGTCGAAATGTTGCATAATTTCACATTGATTCACGATGACATGATGGATAACGCCGATACCCGCCGCGGCAAACCGACCGTTCACGTGAAGTGGGACAATGCCACCGCAATCTTGTCCGGTGATGTCATGTTTGTACTTGCCATGAAGCAGCTTGCTGCCCAGGCTCAGCATGCCGGTCTTTCGGGTGCCGACGGCACCAGGCTGATGCAACGATTTCTTGATGCGGTCCAGATTGTCTGCGACGGACAGGCTATGGATATGGACTTCGAACAGCGTGATGACGTGAGTCTGACCGAATACCTCGAGATGATCGGAGCCAAAACGGCGGCTCTCATCAGCTGTTCTATGGAGCTCGGGGCGATGACAGCCGATGCTGGTGACAAGTTAGTGCGGGATTGCGGTGAGATCGGACGTCATGCCGGACTTGCTTTTCAGATCCAGGACGATCTCCTCGATGCAGTGGGTGATACATCAAAATTCGGAAAGAAAGCAGGTGGCGATATTATTGAAGGAAAAAAGACGTGGCTCACCATTCTTGCCCTTGAGCGGGCCGACGATACTGACCGGCTGCTTCTCAGGCAGATCCTGAAGAACAAAAATACAGGTGAGTCAGATATACTCAGGGTAATTCGCATCTATCATGATCTGGGTGTACTCGATGATGCCATCAAAGCTGTAAAAAATCACTATAATAACGCCTTGCAGATACTTGACCGATTTGAAAAATCCGTATACCGGGAGGAAATAAAAGTACTTCTTGACAAGTTAAAGGTACGGGATAATTGAGTGCACATTATGTATAACCATTAAAACTTTATGCTGAAAACCAATAAGATCCTGACATTGCTGCTGGTTCTTTTAGTCGCTGTCGGATGCAGATCCAGTCAGACTATTCGTCCGGGTGATACCATCGAAATAGCTTTCGAAAAGGCTATGGGCCTGTACGAACGGGAGCGCTATGCCCAGGCTTCCAGGGCGTTCGAGACCGTGCTGTCCATGGGCAGAGGCACCGATTTTGCTGCTGATGCACAGTTTTATCTTGCAAAAAGCCATTTCCATAACCGTGCCTATCTAACTGCCGCCAGTGAATTTCGGCGTTTCTCAAGAAATTACACCCGTGACGACAGGCGCCAGGAGGCCGAATTTATGGAAGCCTACTCCCACTACAGACTGAGTCCCCGGTACAATCTGGATCAGACCGAGACATACAATGCACTGGACCGCTTTCAGCTGTTTGTAACGAGGTATCCCGGCACAGAGCTGGCGGAAGAGGCGCAGGAGTACATGGATGAACTGCGTGACAAGCTGGCAAAGAAAAAATTCAATGCGGCTGAAATGTACATGCGTATCCGTGAATACCGGTCGGCAGCCCTCTATTATCGACTGACGGTGGAACGCTATCCGGGCAGTTCATTTGCTGAAGAAGCGCTTGTAAACCAGATTCTGGCGTATGTCTACTATGCCGAAAACAGTGTTCGAGAGCGGCAGCAGGAACGTTACGAAATGGCGGTGGAAGCATATCAGCAATATCTGCAAATCTTTCCCCGTGGGCAAAACAGAGAGCTGGCGGAAGACTACTATGACCGTGCGCTTACCGGACTTGCCAGCGTATCCACGGTAACCGCGGAACGCTGACAGATGGGTACGGGGCTATTTTTCGGTACCTTCAATCCGGTCCACCGCGGCCATGAAGAATTGGTTTCCTCTTTTTTGGCCAGCGAGTGGGTAGACGACTTGTGGATTATCCTCACACCTTCACCACCCCATAAGCACATGGTTGATATTGCACCGTTTGCAGATCGCTGGAATATGCTGGAAAAGGTGTTTGCCGACAGGAAGGGGGTGCGGCTTTCTGACATTGAGCAGAGAATTTCATCTCCGCACTATACTGTTCGAACATTGACATTTCTCAGAAACAGCTATCCGGACCGTTCATTTTATCTGTGCATTGGTTCTGACACGCTGCAGACACTTCCAACCTGGTATGAATTTGAAAAAATAGCCCACAAAATCGAGCTTATTGTTGCAAAAAGACCCGGTATTTCTACGAGCAAACCGCCGGAACCGGGAGATTTTACTGTCCATTACTGCGAACACAGAGAAAAGGATATCTCATCCACTTCCATCCGAAAAGCGCTGTCGGAAGGACACGCACCGGGACCGGATATACTCAATCCGGCTGTTCTGAATTATATTCAACAGGAGG
>SLLP01000221.1 GCA_007133995.1 Balneolales bacterium | reverse complement strand
TGCCGGTGATGGGTGCCAGGTTGTAGGCGTAGGAGAGGTCAAAATTGATGCTCTCTGTAATATCCGATTCAAGCCAGAAGAACTGGTCAGCAGGTATCCGGAGTCCTTCGGAAAAACCTGCTGTAATGCGAAGGTCATAGCCTATGCGGGGGTATTCACGGGCGATGACACCGATGCCCTGCCTGCGGCCTGTAAGCTGTCTGGCCGTCGAGTAATTATAGATATCCTCGGTGTTGTCACCGACCCTGGTTATTCGGGAGAATCCTACCCTGTGGAACGTTTCATCGCCATCCGGGGTCAACCGGACTTCCACCAATTCGTACAGGTCATCGACATAGACCCCTTCTGCCCGGCCGACACCGAGGGAGTATCGGTGGGAGGGAAGTACTTCCACAATACTGGCCCGAAGTTGAAAGTCTTTGATTTGTTGTGTGTCGATGCCAAGCTGTCTGACCCAGGTCTGGGTTGCCTCGTACAATGCATATCTTCTGGAATCGAGCTCCCACCGTTCATTGCCGAATCGGAAGGAGTGGGTTTTTCCCCTTTCGGCATTTCCATAGGCATTTGCTGTAATAGAGAGCAATTGCGATATGTTGAATTCCCCATCGGGACTTACATTTACAGCATACCAGATAATGCCACCTTCAATGTAGACGTAGTGGTTGTCTGTTTCTTCTGATTCAGATGTACTTCGCATCAATGAGCTCGCCAGGCGTGAAGCATCCGGTGTAGTTGTACCGGCCTGACTACGAGATGTGGCAAGCCTCAGACTGCGAATATAGGGCAGATAGATGTAGGATGAGTTCATAAGGACTTCGAGTTCCTCAGCCGTCAGTCCAACTGAGCGGGCTTTAGTTGCGGCGAACGTCTGCCATGCCGATTCATCGCGAAGTGCCAGACCTCTGTTCTGTATCACTTCCGGGTCGTTGAGGATATCGAGGATGGCATCTCCCACCGTTTCCTGAAGTAATTCTGCAAGTGTCTCTTCATCTGCGTCGCTCATCTGGCCAACGCGCTCTCTGAACTCCTTGATAAGGGGTTCCGGGAGTTGGTTGAAATCAAACCGGGACATCTCGATGTACGATGACATCATGTTTTCAAAAAACGGGTAATCAAGACGGATCCCCTGTTCGGCGCCGGGTTTTATCCAGACGGATTCAACACTTGAGATTGATTTCCGCACGTATTCACCGTGCTGAGCGGTAGCTGGTGAGAAGATGGCAAGACTCAGGACAAGGCAGAGCAGAAGCTGTTTCATGATTGGTATGCCATTGCGTGTGAAAATAGATATAAAGCTGGTGATGATACCCCTATCAGCAACTCAATAATAAAAACCAGCTTTCATTGAGCAGAAAATGATACTTTCCGAATGTAAATATTTTTAAAAATGGAAGCCACGAAAATGTTGGGTCATTGTTATAAAAAAAACGCCATCCCGTTATCAGGCGGAATGGCGTTTCGTTGTGAAGCATGTTGGGTGCTGTTGATCAGGTAGCTTCGGATTTGGCTGATTTAAATGAGGAGTCAATCATGGCGAAATTGGGGTAGGCACCCACTCCGTGTTCGGACAGGTCAAGTCCCCGTGTTTCATATTCTTCAGAGACGCGAACCCCCATGACAGCTTTGATGGCACCAAAAACTCCAAGTGAGAAAAGGAATGTGGTGCCGAAAATGGCTGCAATACCGAGGAGCTGGACACCGATGGTTGCCGCAGGTGAAAACAGTGCCACGGCGAGAGTTCCCCAGATACCGCATACACCATGTACCGATATGGCTCCGACCGGATCGTCTATTTTCAGCTTGTCGAACATCAGGATGGCCCCGACTACAATGACACCGGCAATGGCGCCGACGATTCCTGCCGAGAACGGAGCGATAACATCGGCACCGGCTGTGATGCCTACAAGACCGGCCAGAATGCCGTTCAGAGCCATGGATGCGTCAAGCTTGCTGAGTACTACACGTGCAGTAAGCATTGCTGCAAGAGCACCCGCCGCAGCTGCGATGGCAGTTGTCACAAAGACATAAGATACCTCTGCCGGATTTGCGCTCAACACGGACCCGCCATTGAATCCAAACCAGCCGAACCAGAGCAGGAAGACACCAACGGTTGCAAGCGGGACGCTGTGGCCCGGAATGGTGTTGATTTTGCCGTTCACAAATTTACCCATGCGGGGTCCGAGGATAATGACACAGGCAAGGCCGGCAGCGCCGCCAACACCATGCACAAGGGTGGATCCTGCAAAATCATAGAATCCCAGGTTGTCGAGCCAGCCGCCGCCCCAGACCCAGCTGCCGGTTACAGGGTAGCAAAATGCAAGGAGCAATGCTCCGAATATCATGAAGGCGGAAAGTTTGACTCTGCCGGTTACACAACCGGACACAATGGTGGCGGCTGTGGCTGCAAACATAGCCTGAAAGATGAAATCACTGTAGATAGTCATTTGTTCCCCATAAGCCGGTGTGAGCATGCCAACAGGATCAGAGGCATCAAAGCCGATGCCGAGCCCGCCCAGCCCGAGAAAACCGTTGAAATCACCAGGGTACATCAGCTGAAATCCAATGATACCATAGGTAAGAATACCTGTGCAGAGAATGAAGACATTCTTGTAAATGACATTTATGGAGTTTTTCCCCTGTGTGAACCCGCTTTCAACGGTTGCAAATCCAAGGTGCATAATGAAAACCATAGCAGCGGCGAGCAGGATCCACAAATTGTCGATCACAAATGCGGCATATTCCGCAGACGCCCGAAAGGCTTCCATACTGTCATAAGGTGCACCGAGACTCAGAGCCGGAGTCAGCAGCAGCAAGAGGGTTGCAGGGATCACCATGTGCGACCGGTTCTTCCCTGATTTTTTCATTGACATAACTGAAGTTGTGTGTTTCATCTGTTAGTTTTCGTTTTAAGATTATCAATGACAGATAGAGCATTTATTTAGCGAACCAGTAACATTGGACATTCGCCAATAAAAGCGCATGAGCAATCTATCTGTTTGTTTCCATTTAGGTTTCGATGTTTAAGATCGAATCTTCCAACAAGTTTCGTGCTTATCATGCAAAGCACTTAAAATTGGAAGACCTGAACTGCATCGGCATTATCCAGAACATTATTTACAGAATTTAATTAAGCAATCTATAAATAATGCGTTAAAAAGTAATGAATATATTTCAGAAGTCAATAATAATTTTATAAAAAACATAAAGTTATGTTAAGAAATAACTTTTGTTTTTCAGAAAAGCGCTTTTTGTTTTTAAGATATTT
>SLLP01000009.1 GCA_007133995.1 Balneolales bacterium | reverse complement strand
ATAGGCGCCGGCCGGCCGTCCGACAGCCATCCATGACCGTTCAGCCGATTTCTGCCTGATGCCGGTCGAAGTTTTTAGAAGCGATTAAAATACAAAATTTCGATATCATACGCTCAGCCGGTAATTACCTGTCAGTCACTCATCACAATTCATGAATTCAAAACCCTCCGGACGATCCCTGGCCGAGCTGATGCTCATGTTCATCGTCGTGGTGTGGGCACTGAACTTCTCGGTGGTCAAGTACAGTCTCGACGAGATCGATCCGCTTTCGTTCAACGCCTTCCGGTTCGCACTGGGCATTCTGCTGATGTGGGCCGTGGTCTGGTACCGGGGGATGCGGATCCGGATAGCGCGAAAGGACATAGGCAAGGTTGTGCTGCTGGGTCTGCTCGGCAACCTGATCTACCAGATGCTGTTCATTGTGGGCATCGACCGGACGTTCGCCTCCAACGCGGCGGTGATGCTGGGCACCATCCCGGTCTGGATTGCCGTGTTTTCTCACATTTTCACCGATCAGAAAATGTACCGGACGCAGGCAATCGGTGTATTTGCCGCATTTTCCGGGGTGGTGCTGATTATGGGTTTTGGCGAGCAAGGGCTGGATTTCCGGGCCGAGTCGGTTCTGGGCGATGCGATCATTGTTTCGGCCGCCATGGTGTTTGCGGTGTACACGCTGCTTTCACGTTCGATGCTGGAGACCTACTCGCCGCTCACACTGGCCACCATGGTGATGACCATCGGCGGGGCGCTGCTGATCCTGGTGGCGATCCCCTCGCTGATCCGGCTCGACTACCAGTCCGTCTCCCTGTTATCTTACAGTGGCGTGGCCTACAGCGGGCTGTTTGCGATCGGGCTGGCCTACCTGATCTGGAACTTCGGGATCAAAAATGTGGGGGCCATCCGCACTTCCACCTACCAGAACATGGTCCCGGTGCTCGGCGTGCTCTTCGGGCTCATTTTTCTGGGTGAAAAACTGCACGTTTTGCAGTATATTGGATGTTTGTTAACCATTGCCGGTATCTTTCTGACACGGGCCGGATTTATGCGCGTTCGTTCTGACAAACCTGCTTATCCGGAACGTCGCACATGATTATCAAATAAATCGTCATCCAGAATACCTTATGTCCCCGTGATAAAACAAACGGTTCGTTTTCTTTGCCAGTTTTTTGACCGGGAAACCCTTTTACATTACCTCCACTTCTGATACTCTGATGATAATGAAGTTTCACCGAGCATCTCTCTTGCTACAATTGGCATTTCTCATAGCCATATTTTCAATACAACAATCCGGAGTCAATGCTCAGCAACTACAGGAACAGAACCGTCCCTTTTCTACGCAAATTAGTGGCAGTCCGGACAGTCGCCACTATATCGATGAACTCGGCTTGCGTTTATCTATGGGTTGGCTTTACCAGTCCTCCATTGATATTGAAACATACCAGCTTGACACTGGCGATTTGCTGGGTATTTCCCTTGAGGGAAATATCTCTGCCACTTTGCGGGGCCTGAGGGTGAATAGCCAGGGCGGTTTCATGATTCCCGAAATAGGAATCATAGATGTTGGCGGATTGCTTTTCCCGGATGCTGAGGAGAAGATTCGCCAAAAAATTTCTGAGACTTATCCGGGTACACGAGCGACGCTTACGCTGGAACAGCCAAGGACCATTCAGGTACACGTGGTCGGGAACATCCCATTTGCAGGTCCACAGCTGGTGTTTGCACAAACACGGCTCGACCAGGCCATCTACAGATCCTTCTTCAGAGTCAAAATGCCGGTGCAGAGCAATGATGACTTGGTGGATCAGGTTCCCGATCCCGAAGAGGTTCCGGATGTTGACAGAGCCATTGCGCCCATTGGGATGCTTGACAACAGATACCCGGAGGAGTTTCTCTCAGCCAACCGTTATGCCCTGAGGAATATCACCATAAACCGGGCTGATGGTTCAACTGAAACGGCGGACCTGGTACGGTATCTCAAAGCCGGGGATCTTGAGTCAAACCCGATTGTCAGGCAGGGCGATATCATCTCCATAAACCGCTTTTACGAGTACAATCCGCGGGTTTCCATTTCCGGAGCCGTACACAAATCACTGGAACTTGAATACCGGAATGATGATCACATTCCGGGACTGATAGAAATGGCCGGGGGGCTTACCTTTGATGCCCTGGAAGCATCTGTAAGGATTCTGCGAATGGCAGAAGACGGGTTGCTGGAGATTGTGCTGGATGACATGGATCGCATCTCGGAATATAAACTGCACCCGAATGACAGGGTCATCATTCCCTTTGATCGTGAAAAGCGTGCGTCTCAGTCTGTCCAGGTATTTGGAGAGGCTAATTATACCGGGAGATTTCCCATAGAAGAGGGTGTGACCACGCTCTACGACCTGCTCACCATGGCTGGCGGCATCACTGATCAGGCGCTGGCGGGAGCAGCCTATTTAAGCCGGTCGCATCCCGGCAAAACAGAATATGGATTCAGGGATGATCTGTTCACGCCTAAAAACCTTCCGTTCATACCCATCCCAAACAGTGCTTTTGGTGTACGGCCAAGCTTCGACCCGATCATTTTGACCCGTACCTCGAATCAATACCTGCAGGGATTTGAGTATCTGGAACTGGAGGCGGAATTGATCCGGGACCGCGTCCACATTGACCTGCGTGACCCGGACCAGATGAAACGTGTCACGCTGTTCGACGGAGACCGGCTGCAAATCCCCAAAAATGATGGTACCGTTTTTGTTTTCGGACAGGTAAACAACCCGGGGTACTATGCTTTTATCGAGAACCAGACCATTTCAGAATATATTGGCGACGCGGGTAGTTTTGCGCTTGCAGCCGAACCTGAGCGGATATTTATTATCAAATCGGGCACTTATTCCTGGTATCGGGAGGGAGAGGCAACCATTGAACCAGGCGACTTGATCTTTGTAGACCGCATCCCGTTTGACGATGTGCAGGCTGCACGGGAATATGATATAAGGCGGCGGGAGCTGCGGAACAACAGTATTCAGATCGTACTGATGGGTATCTCAACCGTTGCAAGCGTCATAACTGCATATATTGCAATTTCCCGATGATCCACGACATGACATGAATTTTTCTTCTGTGCCTGATTGCAGGCGCGCAGGATCCGCATCCAGGATAAATAATTTGAAATATGAGCAGAGAAGCTAATAAAAACGAAATCCAATTGCTTGATGCACTGATTGTTCTCGCCAGGGATAAAATACTGGTGCTGAAAATTGTCATATCCATTACCCTGATCGCCCTGGTCATCAGCCTGGT
>SLLP01000068.1 GCA_007133995.1 Balneolales bacterium | reverse complement strand
TAAAGAGTCCGCCGTACGGATCCATAACCACATAATCGGCCACTGATGCCAGGTGGAACGTATTCATCCCGCCACGTTCGATATAAACGATCACTTTCTTGCCATTAGCCTTCGCCACCCTGAGCGCTTCGCGCAGTTCCCATGTCTTGGATTGGTCAATCCCCATGCGGGTTGTATTGACCACAATACCGGAAACCGATGGGTCTGCAGCCGCCTCCTGGATCTCATCCAGGGTGGTCAGATAGGTCTGCCGCTGATCCATAAAACGGTAATTCTGATATGGCAGTCCACCCCGGATGCCCACATTTACATATATTTTATCCTTGCGGAAGTAACTGTCAAAAATATTGCGGTCCATCGCACCGGCGCGGATGCTGTAGGTGTTGTAGCGATGGTTTCCGTCCTTGTCGCGGTGAGCCTGGTAGCCGGCACCTGCGCGTCCCAGGCTGAACTGAACACCGGCTGTGAAGCCCAAGTCATCCATATAGCGCCCTGTAAACCGTACACCCGGCAGCATCTCGACTGCAGCACCGGCCGACCAGCGGCCGTCAAAGAAGTCATTCGCCCCCTCGCCTACAGCATAATCACCGAACAGCGTAAGGACCGGCGTTCCAAGCGGACGAACAGCCACATCTGCAACCGCCTCATAATACTCATAGTTGAATGTGGCCGTACCGGTCAGACCAAACGAAAAATAGGGAGCCGGGCGAAAGAGGGTTCCCATCGTAAAATTTGCTCTCAGGTCCTGAGGAGCCGTATCTCCCCGGTACCAGTTGATCGCAAACCCGGCAGCGGCTGCGTCTGTCCCGCCGCCAAAAGCAATCCGGTAGTCCCGGAACCGCACATCATCAAAATCGTTATTGAAAAAACTGAATGAAAAACCCGGAGATCCTGATATCAGACCCCACCGGCCGATGTTGCCGGCAAAATTATCACTGGTCCAGTAAAAGGCCATATCCGGCTGATGCAGATACTGAAGCAGTGCCGGATTGTCGTAACCGTACAGCCCGTGGGTCATCGCTCCCGGTGAAGCCATCAGAAAATCGGTACGCTCGTAATAGCGCTCAAAGCCGATAGGTGTCTGGGCGGACAATCCAGCACCCGTGGCAAGGACTATCAAAAAGGCTAAAATCACTGTGCGTGGTGAGTTATTCATAATGATTGCATTCATTTCGTTCATTGCGTTTGTAGCGTTCGTAGAAAAGTACTTTCGTTTTGAAATGCGTGAACAACCAGTGACTGCGGGTCGCATAGTTATTCCCCAAAGTTATTGACAGATCATGCTCAATATGCTGAAATTAGCTTTAAAAATATCATAATTTTGAATTATACGGATGCTTTGGGTGGGAAGTTTCACAGTTGGCTGTATCCGAAATGGCCACGTCTCATCGGCTTGCTATTAAAGGTGTCTACTCGTAATTTTATTTTCTACAATTTCACAGGGACACTTTTACTGTTCCAATTATTATTACAAAACTTATGGCTGAGTTATTAGCGGATAAAGAGATAAAGCAATACGAAAAAATTTACGCCAGAGTATACCACTCTTCAAAACAGCCATCCAAACTTGCCGCCGTAGAAATTGCGGGACTGATTCGATCACGTCAAGAGGAGGACCGGAACGCTGTCCTGGGTTTAGCCATTGGACCATCGATCCGTGAGGTGTACGAGGAGCTGGTCCGAATGCATGAGGAGGAAGGACTTAGCTTCTCAAACGTAATCACCTTCAATCTGCAGGAGTATTATCCAATGGATCCCGAGCAGATCCAGAGCTATAGCCGGTCCATGAAGGAGGCTTTTTTCAACCATATCGATATCGACAGGAAGAACATCCACATTCCCGACGGTACTCTGAAACGTGATGATGTATTTGAACACTGCCGGGAATACGAAAAAATGATTGAGGATGCGGGTGGTATCGACATCCAGCTCGTCGGTGTGGGTCGCACCGGTCATATCGGTTACAACGAACCGGGATCCTCGAAAGAGTCGCGCACCCGGCTGGTCACACTCGACAAAGTCACCCGGATTGATGCGGCCAGTATCTTTTTCGAGGAGAAAAACGTACCGCGCAACGGCATCACCATGGGACTCGGAACAATTCTGGAAGCCCGAAAAGTGATTGTGATGTCTTTTGGTGCTGGTAAGGCGCCTGTTATTCGGCGCATGGTAGAGGGTGAAGTGACCGATGCGGTCCCAGCATCCTTCCTGCAGATTCACCCCAACACCGTCGTCTATCTGGACAAGGCCTCCAGCAGTGATTTAACCCGTTTCCGCAATCCCTGGCTGGTTGGCTCCGTGGAGTGGGACGACAGGATGACCCGGTCGGGAGTGGTTTGGCTCTGCCAGAAAGTGGACAAACCCATTCTCAAGCTCACCGATGAGGACTATACCGAAAACGGCCTGGGTGAGCTGTTGACCGAGCGCGGACCGGCCTACAGTATCAATATCAAAATATTCAACGAAGTGCAGCACACCATCCCCGGGTGGCCCGGCGGCAAGCCCAATGCCGACGACAGCAATCGCCCGGAGCGCGCCGAACCGTTTCCGAAACGGGTGGTGGTATTCAGTCCGCACCCTGATGACGATGTGATCTCTATGGGCGGCACGTTCCTGCGCCTCATCGACCAGGGGCACGAAGTACATGTGGCCTATCAGACATCCGGCAACATCGCCGTACTCGACGAGGACGCGGTGCGATTTGCCGATTTCGTGCGCGTTTATGCCAAAGAGTTCGATCTCAAGGGCGAAGAAGCCGAAAAAATTTTCCGCAAGATACGGGAGTTTTTACAGACGAAGAAGCCAGGGGATGTTGATATTCCGGAGTTGCGGCAGATCAAAGGGCTGGTTCGTCAGGCCGAAGCACGTGCGGCCGCGCATTTCTGCGGGTTGCCCGACGAGCAAATTCACTTCATGAATTTGCCGTTTTATGAAACTGGACAGGTCGAAAAAATGCCCCTGAGTGAAAAGGACATGCGCATCACCAAAGAGCTGCTCGACCGGATCCGTCCACACCAGATCTACGCCGCCGGTGACCTTGCCGATCCTCACGGCACACACAAGGTGTGTCTGGATGCTGTGATGGAGGCCGTCCGGCGTTCGATGGATGAGAAATGGTATCGTGACTGCTATGTATGGCTGTATCGTGGTGCCTGGCACGAGTGGGATATCGACCAGATCGAGATGGCTGTGCCCATCAGTCCGGATGAACTGCACCGCAAACGCCGTGCCATTTTCAAGCACCAGTCACAGAAGGATAACGTGGCCTTTCCGGGTAATGACAAGCGTGAGT
>SLLP01000107.1 GCA_007133995.1 Balneolales bacterium | reverse complement strand
CGGCTGACCTCGTTACCCTCGAATCGCGTCACAATGTCACTGTACATGTGCCAGTTATCATCTGAAAGTGCAATCTCCTGCCCTTCAAACGGTATCACGATATCCGGCATGTGGTGATAGTTCCCGCGGAAACCCTGAGCAAAGGTGAAAGGCTGGCGGGCATAATCATTGAAGGATGATGGCAGTACCAGTGGAGCAACTTGCTCAATTTCCGGCCAACGCTGCATCTCCTCGGCCACAGCTGCGGTCATATTGATACGGTAACGGTCGCCCGGCGAAGGCAGCACCTGTCCGCCTGCGGAGCGCACCTTGCTGGGACTCAGCCTCAATCTCTCGCGAACTGTAACCTGGTAGTGCTGTTCAAAGGTTTGCTCGGGGGGTTCCGGTTGATGATTGATATAGATTACCTTGTCCCGGATACCTAATGTATCCCCGGCCACGGCCACGGCACGCTTGATATAGTTGGTCTTCTGCGAGACAGCATCGTCATCCACCGGATAATTAAACACCAGGATATCACCCCTGCGCACATCCATGAATCCGGGAAGGCGGAACCACGGAAGTTCCATGCCACGCAGATAAATACCGGTGAACGGGATGCCCAGCGTCATGGGAGTGCGGGCGCCATAATGCACTTTGGAGACCAGAAGGAAGTCCCCGGTGAGCAGAGTCGACTCCATTGATGGTGTCGGAATCCGGAACGCCTCCAGAAAAAGTGCACGAATGATCAGAGCTGCGATTGCAGCAAAAATAAGAGCATCGAGCCACTCGCGCGCCCATGATTTGGCCTTGGTGTTATCCTCTTTTGCCTTGTTCTCCAGCGCCTGCCGTCTGGCCTGTCGCCGTTTTTTGTTGTCTTCTTTTTTGTCAGCCAACTCGATAAGTATTTGTTTGTGTGATAAAACCTATTTCAGGGTTCCCGGACGTGTTACTTCATCATTTGCAAAGTTTCCATCCTGATAGCGAACAAGATACCACTGCTGGTCATTGATATCGTAGTAATGATCTTCATATTCTGCAAGTCTGTTGATGCTCATCAGTTTGCCCGACAGGGTACGTTTTATCTCCGGCATAAGATCCACGTACCTGCTGTCACCAGCGAAGACCAGCCCGTTGCCAAATGGCCCGTCAATATCCAAAACCATCATTGGAATTTCATCATTGACAACAAACCAGTATTCAAACTGGATATAGTGACCCGGGCGGAAATCATTGTCATCAATCAGGTCTTTAAGTTTTTGTGAGGGATCACCGTACACTTTCTGCAACCGTGCACGCAGCTCGCGGGTGGGTATGCGATCGATCACTGTACTGCCCTGGAATCCCGCTCCGGTCCACTGCACTTCCCGAAATCGCCTCTGAAATGCAGCACGTTGGTGGTTTTCAACTTTCACGATCTCCGGCTCGGCCAGCAGGTCGCGCGGTTGAGTCTGTTGTGCCAGGGCTTCGGAGCCGCCTGGGCCAGAAAATGTCGCCTGAACAAACGGCACAACCATGATACCGATCATTGCAAAGGCAAAGGCCATATTCACAATAATCCTTCTGTTCGTTTTGGAATTATGCATCACTTTTGATTACGTTTTTTCCCCGTCTCAGTCATTGTCCATCGAGAGCACAGCCAAAAAAGCCTCCTGTGGGATTTCCACCGCTCCTACCTGTTTCATACGTTTCTTGCCTTCCTTTTGTTTTTCGAGCAATTTGCGTTTTCGCGTAATGTCGCCGCCGTAGCACTTGGCCGTCACATCCTTGCGCAATGCCCGAACCGTGTCACGTGAGATCACCTTGGTGCCTATCGCGGCCTGAATGATCACCTCGTACATCTGGCGTGGAATCAGTTTCTTGAGTTTGCCGCACAGCCGCCGGCCCCATTCATAGGCCTTGTCGCGATGCACGATGCAGGACAACGCATCGACCGAGTCACCATTCAGCAGAATATCCAGCTTGACGAGCTGACCGGGCCGGTTTTCAATCAGGTCATAATCCAGCGAGGCGTAGCCGCGGGTCTGGCTCTTGAGCTTGTCGTAAAAATCAAAAACAATCTCGGCCAGCGGCAGTTCGTAGGTGATATCGACCCGCTTGGCATCCAGATATATGGTGTTTACATAGGACCCGCGCTTCTCCTGGCACAGCTTCATCACCTGTCCGATATACTCGGCCGGTGTAATAATCTGAGCCTTGATGTAGGGCTCCATTACCCGCTCAATACGTCCGGGAGGCGGCATATCGGTGGGGTTGTCCACGATTACCTTCTTGCCGTCGGTGGTCTCAACGACATACTCCACATTGGGAACCGTGGTGATGATATCCATGTCGAATTCACGGTCCAGCCGCTCCTGGATGATCTCCATGTGCAGCATGCCGAGAAATCCGGCGCGGAAGCCGAATCCGAGCGCCACCGAGGTCTCCGGGATGTACTGCAGTGATGCATCGTTGAGTTGCAGTTTCTCGAGAGCGGTCCTCAGACTCTCAAAATCTTCGCTGTTGGTCGGATAAATACCGCTGAACACTTTGGGCTTAACCTCTTTATAGCCAGGTATGGGCACAGGCGCCATGTTGGAAAGCGAGGTCACCGTGTCCCCCACTTTGGTATCTTCCAGCGACTTTACATTGCCGATGATATAGCCAACCTCGCCGGCGGAAATGGTATCGGCCGGAGACATTTTAATACGCAAATAGCCGATTTCATCTGCTTCATAATCCCTCTTTGTAGCCATGAACCGTATTTTTTCCCCTTTGCGCAGGGTTCCGTCTATAATGCGGACATAAACAATCGACCCGCGATAGGTGTTGAAGACAGAGTCAAAAATCAGGGCTTTGAGGGGTTTTTCAGGATTTCCTGTCGGCGGCGGAACACGCAACACAATCTCCTCGAGCAAAACATCCACTCCTTCTCCTGTTTTCCCCGATACCGGAATAATATCATCCATGGTGCAGCCAATCAGATCGATAATTTGCTGGGAGATGCCCTCCAGATCAGCGCCGGGCAGATCGATTTTGTTGATCACCGGAATAATTTCCAGGTTCTGGTCGATCGCCTGGTAGAGGTTGGATATTGTCTGTGCCTCGACACCCTGGGTGGCATCTACAATCAGCAACGCACCTTCACACGCTTTGAGCGCCCGCGAAACTTCGTAGGCGAAATCTACATGACCGGGAGTGTCAATGAGGTTAAAAAAGTAGGTTTGTCCGTCAGTGGCGGTGTAGTCCATATTTATGGCATGACTTTTTATCGTGATGCCCCGCTCTCGTTCCAGATCCATATCATCCAGAATTTGCTCCTGCATATCTCGTTCGGTAATTGCACCGGTGCGTTCCAGCAGTCGGTCTGCCAGAGTTGATTTACCGTGGTCAATGTGGGCTATAATGCAAAAATTCCGAATGTTCTTCATCAATAAAACGTACTTTCCCTTTTGTTGATAAGCTTGTTAAAATACAAAAAATAGTTGCAATCCGTAACTGCGAACTCCTGATTAAAACGCTTTTAACCATAAAAACATATATAAATAACGTCTCTTATTTTTATCTTGGGCGAATAAACTGAAATATAAGGACTACGAATTTGGTACAAAACGAACCTTCCCTGCGCATTGCCATACAGAAAGGTGGGCGCCTCTCCGAAAAAACTCTGCTGCTTCTTGAAAACATCGGGCTGGAATTTGACAGCTACAAAAACCGGATCCTGGTTCCCTGCCGCAATTACGATGTGGAGCTGCTGCTGATCCGTGATGATGACATCCCGGAATATGTTCAGGACGGCATCTGCGAGCTCGGTTTTGTCGGACGTAATGTCACGGCTGAGTGCAAGGCCAATGTCACCAGCCTTCGCGGGCTTGGCTTCGGCAAGTGCCGGCTCTCCGTTGCGGTACCCAAAAACGGTGGTTACCGCTCACTCAAGGATCTGGAAGGCAGCCGTATTGCCACCAGTTACCCGGTACTCACCCGAGAGCATTTTGAAAACCAGGGCATCACTATCGACACCATTGAGATATCCGGCGCGGTTGAAATTGCACCTACTCTCAATGTGGCCGATGCCATTGCCGATATCGTCTCCACCGGTGGTACGCTAAAAACAAACGGGCTGGTCGAGCTGGAAACCATTCTGGAAAGCCAGGCAGAGCTGATCCAGACCAACAAGCCGATCGCACAGCACAAAACGGACCTTATCCAGAAGTTTCTGATGCGCATGGCCGCGCGCCAGCAGGCCGAAAAAAGTCGTTACATCATGATGAACGCTCCCTCGGGCTCAGTCGGCAACATATGTAAAATCATCCCGTCGCTTAAGAGTCCAACCGTCCTTCCTCTCGCGGAAAACGACATGGTCGCCATCCATTCTGTAATCCCGACACACCGGTTCTGGGAAGTGATGGAGGATCTAAAAACGGCCGGTGCCTCCGGCATTGTCATCCTGCCGATTGAAAACATGATCGTATAAATGATGAAAACCTGGAACTTCAATTCGCTGGATGAAGCTGCGCTGAATCGCTTGTGTGAGCGGCCCCGAATGGAAGCGGCCGATGTCACCGGCATTGTGAAGTCGATCATTGAAAGGGTTCGGGAGCGGGGCGACGAGGCGGTACTCGAATTCACAGAAACCTTTGACGGTGTGCGTCCTGACCCGCTCTTGTGGAAAGTGCGGAAAGCGGATCAGATTCCGGTGGAATCCGATGTGCGGAAAGCTTTTCAAAAAGCATACAACAATCTCTACCTGTTCCACAAAGCGCAGCTGCCCCAGAGCATTGAAGTACAGACCATTCCGGGTGTGGTCTGCCGGCGTGAATCGCGTCCGGTTGCAGCGGTCGGCCTCTATATTCCCGGAGGGTCAGCCCCGCTGCCCTCCACGGTGCTCATGCTTGGCGTACCGGCTTCGCTGGCCGGCTGTTCCTACAGGATACTTGCCACCCCACCCGATAAAACGGGAAAACCTCCGATTGAAGTGGAGCTGGCTGCCGCACTGACCGGCATCCCCCACATCTACCTGGCCGGGGGTGCGCAGGCAGTGGCCGCCATGGCTTTCGGAACCGATTCCATAGGCAAGGTGGACAAGATCTTTGGACCCGGAAACCAGTTTGTCACTACCGCCAAGATGATTCTCCAAAACAGCGATGCATTGGTGAGCATGGATCTGCCTGCCGGACCCTCGGAGGTGATGGTTGTCGCCGACCGCTCGGCCCACCCCGATTTCATCGCCACGGACCTGCTTTCCCAGGCCGAACATGGCCCCGACAGCCAGGTGGTACTTGTCACAGTGGGAGATTTCAATACGAAGCAGGTGACTAATGCGTTGGAACGGCATCTGGCCGATTTACCGCGCGCCGAAATTGCACGAAAAGCATTGGCGCACAGTTTTATCGTAACCACCGATAACACGACACAGGCCCTTGAGATGATCAACCGATATGCTCCCGAACATCTTATCCTGAATCTTGATGGCGGCCGTGAAATGACTCCGGAAATTCGTCATGCCGGGTCGGTTTTTGTCGGTCCATGGACCCCGGAGAGTGTAGGGGACTACGCTTCCGGCACCAATCACACCTTGCCGACTTATGGCTACGCACGCATGTATAGCGGTGTTTCAGTGGACAGCTTTATGAAGCACATCACGTTCCAGGAATTAGACCGGGAAGGGCTCGAAGCCATCGCTCCAACGGTCATAAAAATGGCCGAAGTGGAGCATCTTGAAGCGCACAAACGGGCGGTAATGGTCCGCCTGGACAAAAAAAAATAGTTGTTGGTTATCCAAGCCGGTCACCGGAAATACACAAAATGCCACCTGTATCAATAGCGTAATCAATGCCCAAGTCAAAACAGTCCGATTCGAAACAACTGGAGTCAGAGCAGTCCGATTTCAAAACGTCAGAGTCTGCAAAAGAGGCACACAAAAAACCAGACTTCAATCCTGAGCCCTGGATCCGTCCGAATATCCGGACACTCACGCCTTATCACGCTGCCCGTGATGATTATCACGAAGGGATCCTGCTGGATGCCAACGAAAACAGTCTCGGCCCAGCTATCCCGACCGATCTGCCATTACACCGCTATCCGGATACCCGGCTGGACGATTTGCGCCGGAAATGGGCCGATTTCCGGGGCATTAGCATGGAGCAGGTTTTTGTGGGTGTGGGTAGCGATGAGGCGATTGATCTGCTGATGCGGGTTTTTTGCGAGCCCGGCAGGGACGATATTCTGATCATCCCCCCAACCTACGGCATGTACAAAGTGGCGGCGCGGATCAATAATGTGGGGGTGAGCGAGTCGGCACTGAACAAACACTTCGAGCTGGAAGCCCGCGCAGTGCTATCGCGTGTGACGCAGCACACCAAGATGATCATGATGTGTTCGCCTAACAATCCCACGGCCAATGTTCTGAACCCCGTTGAGATTGAGCGTGTTCTCAAGGATTTCAACCGGTTGGTCGTTGTTGACGAGGCCTATGTCGACTTCAGCGACAGCGGCAGCTTGTGTCGTCTCATGGACCGTCATCCCAATCTGGTGATCCTGCAGACCCTGTCCAAGTCATTCGGACTGGCAGCCATACGCATGGGTGCGGCGCTGGCACATCCGAAAATCATTGAGTGGATGATGAAGGTGAAGGCTCCCTACAACGTCAATCAGCTCACTGCCGATGCGGCAATGCTGGCGTTCGACCATGTCGAAAAGATGCATGAAAAAGTCCGAAAAATCATCGCCGAGCGAAACCGGCTGGCCGCAGAGCTTGCCAGTCATCCCGATGTCGTCACGGTATTTCCATCTGACACCAATTTTCTGCTGATCCGCATAAAGGATGCCAAAGAGTGGTACAAAAGACTCGCATCACGCGGTGTGATCGTTCGTTACCGCGGCGACCAGATTCACTGCGAGGATACTCTCCGCATCAGCGTCGGAACCTCCACTGAAAATGATCACTTAATTAAAGAGCTTTATGACTCCGCGAATGCTTCTGATCATTGAACCGGGTGCGCTAAAACCGGCAGCTGCAAGGAAAGAATCTGCAAGGACGAATGCCAATGAAGCTGCAACCGTTGAAGCTGCCCCCATGCGACAGGGCTCACTGGGCTCACTGCTGAAACTGGCAGAGCGGAGCATCCAGCCTGCTTCTGCAGAAAAATTTCAGGATGCGGAAATTCTGGCACTACTGCAGCAGGAAGGGATTGACCTGATCAATCCCCTGAGTGTGGAATGGAAGGATCAACCGCTTGAACGACTGCATGTCGTCTCCGGTCCCGGCGGAAAACTGATCCTTCGAAATGAGCAGAATGATCCGGAATCAACCTTTGACACCTGGAACGATCTGACAGTTCACCTGACTGGCGGACACCGTGCCGCAACCCACCAGCGTAAAACCGGTGAAACCGATATTTCGGTGAACATCAACCTGGACGGCACCGGTTCCTCAGACATCAGCACCGGTATTCCGTTTTATGATCACATGCTTGATCAGATAGCCCGCCACGGCTACATGGATCTTCAGATTACCTGTCGCGGCGATCTGGAAATTGATGAGCACCATACCATTGAGGATACCGCCATCACACTGGGTGAAGCCATCGGCTTGGCGCTTGGCGACAAGCGGGGGATCGGGCGCTACGGATTCATGGTCGCAATGGACGAAACCCGTTCACTTGCGGTTATTGATCTGTCCGGGCGACCGTGGTGTGTCTTCGAGGCTGAATTCCAGCGGGAAAAGGTCGGCGATTTTCCGACGGAGATGACCTCCCACTTTTTCCACTCGCTGGCCATGGCGCTCAGGGCGACCCTGCACGTTTCGGTGAAAGGCGACAACGACCATCACAAAATTGAGGCCTGTTTCAAGGCGCTCGCCCGTTGCCTGCGACAGGCTGTGGACCGGAACGAGAACTATCGCGACATCCTCCCGACATCCAAAGGATTGCTATGATTGCCATCATCGACTACAAAGCCGGAAATCTTGCATCGGTATCGAACGCCATGGACCGATTGATGGCTGAATACCTCATCACCAACAACATTCCCGATCTGGAAGAGGCCGATGCGGTGATCTTTCCCGGTGTGGGTCATGCCGCACCCGCGATGCGAGAGCTGCGACAGCACGGTCTGGACACCTGGCTGAAATCCACCCAAAAACCCGTTCTTGGCATCTGCCTCGGGATGCAGCTGTTGTATGAATCGACGACCGAGGGTCAGACCGATACGCTTGGCATTTTGCCGGGAAGCCTGGACAAATTCGATGCATCGCAGCACAAGGTTCCTCACATGGGCTGGAACACCGTCACCATTCAGCCTGAGCACCGAAATCATCCGCTGCTGCGACATATCGATCAGGGGACCCATTTTTATTTTGTGCACAGCTACTTTGCCCCGGTGACTCCGCACACCGTTGCCAACTCAACCTACGCTTCGGGACCCTTCGCCGCAATCGCCGCGCGCGACAACTTTGTGGGCGTACAGTTTCATCCGGAAAAATCGGGTCCGGCAGGCGAACAACTTCTTCGAAATTTCACAGATATGGTCCATGGGGGGATACGGACGATATCCGCATGAAAAACAGATCAATTTTCTGATTTTGGGAGCATCATTTCGTATCTTGGCATCTTACACTGAAACCTATCTATTATCTGTTCGGAATGTCCGATAAACCTCGCGAGTATTGTGGTGTTTTCGGGATTTTCAACCATCCTGAAGCGGCAGTTTATACCTATTACGGGCTACACGCCCTGCAGCACCGCGGCCAGGAGTCGGCCGGCATTGTAACTTCCTGGTTCGACCCTGTTAAAAGCATACCGGTAATGCCCCAGCACAAGGGTTTCGGCCTGGTGCTTAATGTATTCGAGGATCAGAGCATCTTCACCGACAAGCTCCGCGGCAATTCGGCCATCGGCCACAACCGCTATTCCACCTCCGGTTCGTCGATCAACGCCTCCAACATCCAGCCCTTTCGGGTGCATTACAAGAACGGCAATCTGGCCATCGCGCACAACGGCAACCTGACCAACGCCGCACATTTACGGCAGAAGCTCGAAGACCGCGGTGTGATCTTTCAAAGTACATCCGACACCGAGCTCATTCTCCATCTGATATCGCACAGTGACAAATCCACTCAGATTGACCAGATCATGGACGCCCTGCACCAGATCGAGGGAGCATACTGCCTGGTGCTGCTGACCGACGACAAGCTCATTGCCGTCAGGGATCCCAACGGATTTCGTCCTCTGGCTCTTGGTCGAAAAGACGCCGGCTGGGTCGTTGCCAGTGAGACATGCGCCTTCGACATCAACGAAGTCAGCTATGAGCGGGATGTACAACCCGGCGAGGTGCTCATCATCGACCGCGAGACCCTGGAAAGCGGTGAGCCCCGTTCTTTCCATCTGGAGCGGCGGCCACAGACCGGCATCAGCCAGTGCATCTTCGAGTATGTCTATTTTTCGCGACCCGACAGTCTCATTTTCGGCGAGAACACGGATAAGGTGCGACGTAAGACCGGAAAATACCTCGCCAGGGAGCACCCCATTCCCGATGTCACATCCACCCGGACCGACAAGCAGCCCATCGTCATCTCGGTCCCGGACTCCAGCAACACGGCCGCGCTGGGGTATGCCCACGAAAACCAAAAGCAGGGCTACGACTGTAAATTCGAGATCGGCCTTATTCGCAATCACTACGTCGGACGCACCTTCATCTCACCAGGGCAGGCCTCCCGCGATGTGAAAGTCCGTACAAAGTTCAATACCGTAAAAGGGGTGCTAAAAGACCGGGTTGTTTTTCTGGTGGATGATTCCATTGTCCGGGGCACCACATCCGCCCACCTGGTTCAGATGATCCGGAGCGCCGAGCCGAAAGAGATCCACTTCATGGTTGCCTCCCCTCCGATCCTTCACCCCTGTTTTTACGGGATGGATTTCCCGAGTCCCGAAGAACTCATTGCCAACCGCTGCAATCAGGATCCTGAAAAAATCGCCCGGGTAATCGGTGTTGATTCGCTTCGATATCTCTCCCCGGAAGGTCTGATCCAGGCGGTGCGCGAGGCGCATCCTGAAGGTGCCGGCTACTGCACGGCCTGCTTCACTGGCGATTATCCCGTTCCGGTGCCCTCACAGATGCGAAAGGAAGAAAACGAATATTATTGACCCGGGTGGATGTCGCGGATGCCACTCATCCATCGCCTCTCCCCCATGAAAAACGAAAGTTGAGCTAATGCGGATTGTAAAAGCGGAGTACCTTTTGAGCGCGCCGGACCTGTCGATTTGTCCGGATGACGGCAAGCCCGAGATCTGCTTTGCCGGACGGTCGAACGTGGGCAAGTCCTCGGTCATCAATGCGCTCACCCGCCGCAAAAAGCTGGCTCATACCAGCAACTCACCCGGCAAAACCCGGACTCTGAACTACTACACCATCGATGACCGCTGGTACCTGGTGGATATGCCGGGGTACGGCTATGCCAAAATCTCGAAAAAAGAGCAGGCGCGCTGGAGCCGGGAGATGAAGCGCTACCTGCTGGAGCGCGAGACACTGCAGCTGGTCGTGATGCTCATTGACATCCGTCACAAGCCATCCCCACTGGATGAAGAATTCGCCTACTGGCTGGGTGAGCACCAGATTCCATTCTGTGTCATTTTGAACAAAACCGACAAAATTCCCAAAAACCAGATAAGCCGGCAGGAATCGGCTGTCCTGCGTCTGCTCAGTGAGATGAACATTGAAGTTCCGATCTTTCCCGTATCGGCAATCAAACCCGATTCGCTTGATGATTTCTTCCGCTTCGCGATGGAGTTTGTGGAAGAGAAATGATACTTTTCATCGGCAAATAATCTCATCCCTTTCATTCGACTGTAATCACTTTAACCTATTGCACCTATTGAACATGGCTTACAAAGCACTCTTGCTGGATGGCGTCGATGCCATCTGCGGCGAAATTTTAAAACAACGCGGTTTCGAAGTCACTGATGCACCGAAAATGGCACAGGAGGAACTCGATGAGATCATCGGAGAGTATAACGCCATGGTGGTACGCAGCGCGACCAAGGTGACTCCCAAGCTACTCGAGAAAGCAAAAAACATGCGTGTGGTGGGACGTGCCGGTGTCGGGGTGGACAATATCGATCTTGACGCGGCGACCCGAAACGGCGTACTGGTCATGAATACCCCGGACGGCAACACCATCTCCACCGCCGAGCACACCTGCGGGCTCATCCTCGCACTATCACGCAACATACCCGCCGCAGTAGCCTCACTCAAGGACCGTCGATGGGATCGCAAGAAATACCTTGGCACCGAGGTCCACGGCAAGACCCTCGGGGTGATCGGACTCGGCAAGATCGGCTCCAATGTAGCCACGCGGATGAAAGCCTTCGGCATGACGGTGATCGGTCACGATCCGTTCACCACGCACGAACGCGCCGCGGAGATGGGAGTGGAGATGATGGAGATTGACGACATCCTCGCCCGTGCGAATTATCTGACCGTCCACACTCCTCTCACCGTTCAGACCCGGGGGCTCATCAGCAAGAAAAATGCCGGCAAGATCAAAAAGGGCATGTTCCTTGTTAACTGCGCACGAGGCGGCATTTTTGAAGAAAAGGATCTCATTCCGATGCTTGATGACGGCACACTCAGCGGAGTGGCGCTGGACGTCTACAGCCAGGAGCCGCCCTCCGACAAGATCCTGGATATTTTGAGCCATCCCGGCATCGTTTGTACCCCTCACCTGGGCGCATCGACACAGGAAGCCCAGGGCAAAGTAGCCGAACAGATTGCCGTGCAGATCGCTGACGCAATTGAGCAGAAAGGGTTTGCGGGCAGTCTCAACGGCAAGTCCATTGCACTCAGTACGAACAAGGAAGTCCAGCCTTTTCTGGAGCTGGCTGAGCGATTCGGACGCATGCTTTCGCAGATTGCACCCAAACATATCAGCGAGCTTTCCATTACCTACACCGGCACCTGTGCCAACCACTCCCAGGTACTCACCGATTCGCTGATCAGCGGCTTTATGAAAGGAAGTGTGGATGAGGCGGTGAACCTGATCAACGCCCGCTACCACGCCGAGTCACGCGGTTTGAAAATCTCGGAAACCCAAAGCAGGGAAACCCAGACCTATTCCGATCTGATCACGATCGACCTGGGTCCGAAAGCCGAATACCGCAAACTTTCTGCGACACCGTTCGGTGAAAATGATTACCGGATTGTCAGTATCGACGGTTTCAGCATTGAGATTCACCTGGAGGGCGAGATCATCATATACCGCAATATCGACAAACCGGGAATGCTGGCAGCAACCAGTGGTGCGCTTGCCCAGCGTAACATCAATATTGCTTCGCTGAGTCTCGGAAGAGATCTGGAAAATGCACAGGCTATTACGGCTTTTACAGTGGACACAAAGCTGGATAAAAAAGACCTGGAGTTCATTGATGGTATTGATGGTGTCAACAAAGTCAAGTACGCCAGCCTTTGAATCGGTATAGGCCGGGATGGGCATTACCGTGCCGCTCTGATGCGGTAAGCATGTAAATTTCCCAGAGCACCATAAATCTGAAAACATGAGCCCTCACTTACAATAATTGCGGACAGCTTCAGCGTCCACTCATCGCTTATAATCTGGTCGAATGCGCTTTAATGCATGTCTGTTGGAT
>SLLP01000247.1 GCA_007133995.1 Balneolales bacterium | reverse complement strand
CCCTGTGAAAGGGAACGAAGGTGTGTTGAGTAGCCGAACATCTCTGAAAGTGGTACTTCGACGTCAATCACAGAACCTTCGATGCGATTATCCATCTTTCCGATGACACCCCTTCGGCCATTCAAATCGCCGATGATATCCCCCATATATTCCTCGGGGGTAATCACTTCAACTTTCATAATGGGCTCCAGAAGAATTGGTGCTGCTTTGCGAGCCGCTTCTTTAAAACCGATTTTGGCACACATCTCGAAGCTGATGGCATCGGAATCAACATCATGGTAAGACCCGTCATAAACTCTCACGCGAACACCTTCTACAGAGTAATTGGCCAGTACGCCGCTGTTCAGAGCTGCTTTGAAGCCCTTTTCCACCGATGAAATGAACTCGCGCGGAATGTTGCCTCCAACTACGGCATTTTCAAATTCGAATCCGGTATGACCCTCAATGGGTGTAATCTCAAACTGGATATCTGCAAATTTACCTCTGCCTCCTGTCTGTTTCTTGTAGATCTCGCGGTGGGTAACCGGTCGCGTAATGGCTTCACGATAGGATACCTGGGGTTGTCCCACGTTGGCTTCCACCTTGAATTCCCTCTTCAGACGGTCGACAATCACCTCAAGGTGAAGCTCACCCATTCCTGAAATGGTGGTCTGAGCAGTTTCATCATCCACATTGACCTTGAAGGTGGGATCTTCCTCGGCAAGCTTTGCCAGTCCGTTGGTCAGCTTGTCGTTATCTGCCTTTGTCTTGGGCTCAACGGCAAGTTTGATCACCGGCTCAGGGAAAATCATCTGCTCAAGGATGATCGGCGAGTTCTCACTGCAGAGTGTATCACCGGTATGCACACTTTTGATGCCAACAGCGGCACAAATATCACCTGCGCGCACATCCTTGATATCCTCCTTGGAGTTGGCATGCATTTTAAGGAGGCGGCCGATACGTTCTTTTTTTCCGGTGGATGTATTAAGAACGTAAGATCCTGCAGCAAGCACGCCTGAATACACTCTAATAAAAGTCAGTTTGCCGACGTAAGGATCGGTCATAATCTTGAATGCCAGTGCGGCAAAAGGCTCTTCTATACTGGTGCGACGAGAAAGTTTTTCACCGTTCCCCGAGGCACTTGTACCCACAATGGCATCGACATCCATCGGTGACGGCATGTATTTGACAATGGAATCCAGCAGAGTCTGGACTCCCTTGTTTTTGAATGCCGATCCGCAGAGAACAGGGGTAATGCTGAGGTCAAGTGTGGCTTTACGAAGCGCCGCCTCCATCTCCTCAACAGAAATTTCCTCTTCCATGAGGTACTTTTCCATTAGAGAGTCATCATAATCGGCGATGGACTCAATCATCAGCTTACGGAATTCATCTGCTTTTTCCGCAAGTTCTGAGGGTATATCTATTTCCTTGAATGACTTGCCCTGCGTGGTGTCGTCCCAGATAAAGGCGCGCATGCTCATCAGGTCAACAATTCCCTTGAACTTATCCTCGGAACCGATGGGAATCTGAAGCGGCACGGGGCTGGCTTTAAGGCGAGCCTTCATCTGCTCGATTACATTGTAAAAATCGGCGCCGGTACGGTCCATCTTGTTGACAAATGCCATGCGTGGCACGCCATACTTGTTTGCCTGGCGCCAGACGGTTTCTGACTGTGGCTGAACAGCACCCACGGCGCAAAAGACAGCAACGGCTCCATCCAGAACGCGAAGGGAGCGTTCGACCTCCACGGTGAAGTCAACGTGGCCCGGTGTGTCAATGATGTTGATCCGGTGGTCATTCCAGTAGCAAGTGGTGGCAGCAGATGTAATGGTAATACCACGCTCGCGCTCCTGCTCCATGAAGTCCATGGTGGCGGCGCCGTCATGAACCTCACCCATACGGTGGCTGATACCGGTATAGAACAGAATACGTTCCGTCGTCGTCGTCTTGCCGGCATCAATATGGGCCATGATGCCGATATTGCGCGTTTTCTTTATCTGCTCGACGATTTTGGTATTGTTTATTGCTGTTGCTGACATGAAATCCTGTAACGTGTGACGTTATTTCTAAAAGCGAAAATGGGCAAAAGCCTTGTTTGCTTCAGCCATGCGGTGCGTATCATCCTTTTTTCTTACAGCCCCGCCTTCGTTGTTTGCTGCATCCATGAGCTCACGCGCGATACGGGCTACCATGGATTTGTCATTTCGCGCCTTGGCAGAACGAATAAGCCAGCGCATGCTTAGCGCCGTACTTCGCTCGGGGCGCACTTCAATAGGCACCTGGTAGGTAGAGCCTCCTACACGGCGGCTTTTCACCTCAATTACCGGTGCGGTATTATTAAGGGCCTCTTTAAATACATCGAGACCGACTTTTCCGGTTTTTTCTTCGATGACCGAGAATGCCTGCTTTAAAATTTTCCTTGCTGTTGATTTCTTGCCATCTTTCATGAGGCAGTTGACAAACAGGGATACTGACTTGTCCGCGAAATCCGGATCAGGCTTGACTATTCTCTTTTCGGCGCTTCTTCTTCGCATTGGTCAAAAACTAAAAGTTAACATTACAAATCTATCTTACTTCGGACGCTTGGTGCCATACAAACTTCTACGCTGACGCCGTTCGTCAACTCCGGCGGTATCCAACGCACCACGAATTATGTGGTAGCGTACACCCGGAAGATCCTTGACCCGACCGCCCCGGATCAAAACAATGCTGTGTTCCTGGAGGTTGTGTCCCTCACCCGGTATATATGCGGTAACCTCAATGCTGTTGGTCAGGCGTACACGAGCTACTTTGCGCAAGGCAGAATTCGGCTTCTTAGGTGTAGTTGTGTACACCCGGGTACAGACACCTCGCCGCTGCGGACAGTCCTGTAGCGCAGGTGACGAAGTTTTCTTAGTTTTAAACTTTCTTCCTTTACGAATTAACTGCTGTATCGTTGGCACGGTTCGATCTATTTGGTAATAAATGTTAGAATGTTAAACAGTTTGCTAATATATGAAATCTACAGATCAATTTGCAACTGACATATGGCATAAAAAATTCAATATCTTCATGAATCAGGAAACAGAACCGTAATGGGCACGTATCAAGCCGATTTAAGCAAAATAAAACACACATCTGATATATACTAGTATATCAATTGAAACTCACTGACACACCTGGAATCAGCCCTGCGAGAGCCAAGGCACTGAAAGAATCGGGCATTCTGACACCCGAAGACCTTATCCATTTTTTTCCGCGAGCCTATCTCGATCGTCGCACCATTCTCAAAATTCACCGGCTCAAAGGAAGCGGTGAAAAGGTGACTGTGATGGGAACGGTCAGTG
>SLLP01000085.1 GCA_007133995.1 Balneolales bacterium | reverse complement strand
TTCTTGACAGCGATCATAACTATTATCCGCAAGATAATCCGGTGGTAGAAGGTGTTCAGACGGGGTGGCTGGATGCCGTCCTCAAAGAGCGGCAGGACCGTCCGCATGTGTTCCCTGTCTACCATGTTCCCGCCTATCCCTCGCACCGGTCATTTGATGGTGGGACAAGCACCCGCATCCGGGAACATTGGGTGCCGCTTTTTGAAAAATACGGTGTGCGCGTTGCCTTTGAGAATCATGATCACACCTACAAAAGGACACACCCCATCCGTGATGGAAAAATCGCTGATGACGGTATTGTCTATATGGGTGACGGCAACTGGGGCAGGAGCCCCCGCTCGGGTGAAAGCAAGGACGAGTGGTATATCAAACGATTTGAAAGCATTGTTCATGGCATTGTCGTGACCGTGTCTTCCGACCGTCAGGAATACATCATGGTGGATGACACCGGACGGGAGTTCGATTCCTATACCATTACAATTTCTCCATAGAACCTATCTTTTTCCCTTGAACAAGGCGGATCAACATCTGGGGTCCACCTTGCTCAATTAAGAGGGAAGTTATCAGCGGCTTTGGGAGAAAATTGTCCGGTCATTTGAAGGGCTTTCATAATAATCGATTTGTGGGCCCATAATTTCTTTAATCGGACGTGTGATTTCATTTACTGCCTGATAAACTTCCTCCGATAGAGATTTTGCTGCACCGGCTGCATTTTCTTTCAGACGCTCGGGGTTTCTGGTACCAACGAGCATGCTTGTGATGGCGTCGTTCCGGATCGCCCAGTTTATGCTTAACTGTGACATGCTCAACCCCTGGTCGCGGGCGATGATTTGCATTTTTCCCCGGGCGATATTCAATTCCTCCTCGCAACCCGATTCTCCATGACGGCTTTGAGGCGACCTTTTGTGGTTGAAGTGCCGGGTACGACAATAATGAGCGGGCATCTCATCAAGTGATTGATACCTGTCAGTCAGTACCCCTTGCATCAATACGGAGTAACCGATAATGCCGGACCCGGCCTGAACACAATAAGGAAGCACTTCATACTCGATAGCCCTTGAAAAAGCATTGTATGGCAATTGATTGACGGTAATTTGAATATTGTTGCGTTCAAACTCCTGCATCCAATGCTTTCCGAAATTACTCACTCCAATATGCAAAATTTTACCCTGATCACGCAGTTTCAATAAGTCGGAAACCGTCTCCTCAACTTTCGGGGGATGCTCTGCGAGTGATTCATCATCAGTAAAAACACTAATGGATCGGGAATTGATGGGCCAGTGAAGCATATAGATATCCAGATAATCTGTATCCAGGCGTCGTAACGTAGCCTCACAGTGATCTATGGCTTTATCCTTGTATGCATTGGTAGGAAATAGTTTTGATCCGATCACAATGCGGTTGCGGGGCAGATCTTTGATGGCGTGACCGAGTGCTGTTTCGCTTTTGCCGTCATAATAAAGTTCGGCGGTATCGAAATAATTGATGCCAAGATCATAAGCGGTGTGTAACAGTTTTTTCTCTTCTTGGGGACTTGATTCGCCCCAATAACTGCCACCGCCAAGTGCCCAGCAACCCAGACCCAATTGGGATAATTGCAGGTCGGAATGACCGGCTTTTCTGTATCTCATGCGACTGATATCGAAAGTTAGGATTAAAAAAAATCATCCTACATCTTTATCTTGCGTAAAATCCAATTTACTATCGATTGTGTAGTTTGATTAAACGATACTCATAAATCTAATAAATCATGAATACAACTTTTAAGATTCATTTTATTTTTTTATTGCTTTTTGCTTTCGCAGGATGTGAAAATTCGGATCAGTACACTGGTTCGGAATACGCTCAGGTGGAGGGAACGATTCGGGATGATTCCGGAATGGAATTGTCAAACATCACGGTTGTAATTAATGATCGGCAAACCATTACCGGCATCGATGGCTATTTTCATCTGGACAGCCTGGAGAGAGGCAACGCATCGATAGAACTGCATGGCCCGGACGGTATCGGCAGATATGCTCTTGATCTGGATGAAGCGGGTTTGTCCATAGATCTAACCTATCCCGTTTTAACCACTATCGTACTTTTACATGATAACGATCAGCATTTTGACTACAATTTCAAAGAGCAGGTTATCGATAAAGTGGAGGAGTACCGCGCACGGTTCGAAAATGTCTGGATGCTTAATACCGGGGACATTTTTGTGCGTCACGCCGATCGCTGGCCGGTTGCCCATGATACCACCTATTATGCGGAACGCAGCCGGTTTATGATTGAAACCATGAATGATGTCGGATACGATGTTATGGTTCCCGGCAATCATGAATTTGACTACATAGGTCCTTATACCGGAAACAGCTTGCGAAAGGCGGCGTTCACCATGGTAGCGGCCAATGTTGATGTAGCAACAAACAGATTGCCGCTATTTGATCCCTATACCATTCTGGAAACACATAATGGAATGACCGTTGCCGTAATGGGTCTTTCGGTGGGTCGAAATAAACCCGGTGTTTCGAGCAGAGACATCATTGAGACTGCGCGCATATACAGTCACCTCGCCGAAGAAAATGATCTGTTTGTTGCCATCACTCATATCGGATACAGCAGGGATAAGGAGTTGGCCGAAGAGGTTCCGGTACTTGATGTGATCATCGGTGGACACTCGCACACGCTTCTGGAAAACGCGGAAAAGGTGAATGGTGTTCTGGTTGCACAGGCAGGAGGAGGGGGGCACCATCTGGATCCGGAGAAACCCAACTGGCTGGGAATAATCAAGGTGGAATTCGAAAATGATCGCATCATCGAGAAAAATGGACATGTAATTACCATCGAAGAGACTGTTATGGCGGACTAACCAATAGGGTGAATGACGTTTAATGCTTCAATCCTGACAAAACAAGGGCAATGCCTGGCAGTTAATCACACAAATCAAAAAGTAATAATGATCAACAATATCACTCGGAAACTATCCATTTTAGTATTTTTTACTATACTGGCAATGGGATGTCGGCAACCAGAACAACCGCTGGGTGAAAATGAAGCGCTGCGCGTATACACCGAGTTTGCCGATGGCGGCAATCGTGGAATGTATGATCCGGAAACAGGGGACCAGGGGTATCCGGATGAATCGTATGACGCCACGATGGCCATGGTTATCAATTGGCATCGCATGCCCGAGCAGGAAACGGAGTTGGACGCGCGCCTGAGATATCGTCGGGTTCATCCCACATCGTCATCCTGGGAAACAGCAACGGGAACGTCAACCCGATTCTGGTACAGAGAGGAAACAATAAATCGTGTTCTGTTGACCGGGCTCGAACCAAATT
>SLLP01000243.1 GCA_007133995.1 Balneolales bacterium | reverse complement strand
GGGGACGGATCCAGGATTTCGACATGCAGAATGTGGAATCCATTGAAATCATCAAAGGTGCCGCCGCAGCCGCGCTGTATGGCTCACTTGCAGGGAGCGGGGTAATCCAGATCATCACCAAGCGGGGACAAGAGCTCGAAGACACCCGGGTTACCATCCGCAATGAAGTGGGATACTCCTCCCTGGCGAGAAAAATCAGCCTTACCGAACACCACGCTTTCATGTTCGATGACCAGGGCAACTATCGCGATGCCGACGGCATTCCCTATCCCGTCAGTGCACGGGGTATCATGGATCAACCTTATGACCTTCTTATTGATCAGCAGGATGAGTTTTTCACCGCAAGACCTTTTTATACCAATTTTGTTTCCGTCGAAGGCAGGCAGGGTAACATCAACTACATGGCCTCTTTTGAAAATCTGAGTGACGGCGGTGTCATTTTCGAAATGCCCGACTACACAAGGAGAAACCTGCGGGCCAATCTCGACAATCAGATCAATGACCGGCTCAGGTTATCACTCACCACATTTTATGGAAAAATCGACGGGTATGCCATGACCCAGACCGGCCAGGGGGCCAATGTCTTCTGGGGGATACTGAATGTCCATCCCGACCTGGATCTGCGTCAGCCCGGCCCGGGGGGAGAGAAATACAATCCTTACGCGCCTATTTCCAACTCACAGAACCCGCTCTATATTCTTCACACACGTGACTTTTCCCGTGAAAGAGAACGGTTCATGGGGGGTATCAACGTTCAATATGATGTTGCAGAATGGTGGCGGCTCGACGGACAGTTTTCCATGGACCGCACCAACACCAGCAACCATAATTTCATTGAAAAAGGCACCCAGCGGGCCGATGAAACCAGACCGCACGAAGGCCTTTTCTGGAAAAGCAATTCCCGCTCGGAAGCCAATATATCGACCCTTCGCTCGCTTTTCCGCCATCAATTCGGCGATTTGAATGTCGGACTGAATCTTTCCTACAGCTACGAAAGCCGGCCTTACGACTACAGTTTTGCCGGTGGCGGTGATTTCCAGATCGCCGGGCTCTTCGTCCTTGAAAACTCCAGCATAGAGAGAATGAGGATCTCCTCCACCTCTCAGGAGGTCCGGGCTGAAAACACCATGGCCAACCTTACACTGGATCTCAGGGATCGCTACATTTTTGACGGTGTCATTCGTCGCGACGGTTCGTCCCTTTTTGGTGCTGATGAAAGATATAAAACCTACTTCCGTACCGCGGGTGCCTACCGGTTGACCGAGGATTTCCGCATACCAAATGTCAACGAACTTAAACTGAGAGCCTCTTACGGGTCCTCCGGACGGAGACCTGGTTTTGCGGCTCAGTATGAAGTAGTTACATTGGCTGAAGCCGGACTTCAAAAAATCACCGCCGGTAACCGTAATCTGAAACCCGCTGATGTGCGTGAATTGGAGCTCGGGATCGATATCCGCTTCCTGGATCGATTCTTTGCCGAAATCAACTATGCTTCATCCGTAGCAAAAGACCAGATATTGCTTGTTCCTGTTTCGCCGACAACCGGCTACAGCAACCAGTGGCAAAACGTTGGAACCCTCGAGTCGGAAATTCTCGAATTTGCCTTGAACGGTAGAATCATTCGCAGAGCCGACATGAGCTGGGATATGACATTTTCATTTGACAAGTTGTTCCGTCAGGAAATCACCGAGCTCAATCGAACCCCCTTCTTCCGCCGTCAGGGCGGCACTGAAGCCGGTTTGAATATATTTCGTATTGCCGAAGGTGAGCAGCTTGGCGCCATGTACGGGCAAGCCTTCGCACGTTCACTCAACGAACTCATGCTCGATGAAAGCGGGCACGTAATGAATTGGCACGGTTACCAGCCCGGCAACCCCAACAACCTGGGAATCAATGATTTTACCATCAACTCCCAAGGTTATGTCATTCAACAGGAAACCGAGTACTCTGCCGATGAGCGGCCCATGCGTATTGTGGACGAAGAAGGCGAAGTCGTACGAAAGAAAATTGGTGATGTCAATCCTGATTTCAATATCGGGTTCAGTACCACCTTCAGCTTTAAAAACTTCACCGTCTTTGCACTGTTTGACTGGCAGCAAGGCGGCCAAGTGTACAACTACACACGCCAGGCCCTGTATCACCGCTATCGGCATGGTGACATGGATATGAGTGGAAAGCCCGAAGGCCAGCAGAGACATGCTGAATACTTTGCACAGCATCTCTATAATGCCAACGCGGCTGTCAATGAATTTGTCGAGGATGCCACCTTTGTCAAAATCCGGGAAATATCGCTGGCTTACTCCTTTCACAGCCAACAGCTTCATCGCGTGGGAATCGGCAATTTGATCAGGGAAGCCAAATTCTCGGTGAGCGGAAGGAATCTCTATACATTCACAAGCTACTCTGGTTTTGATCCCGAGGTGGCAGCCGGCAGCAATGCCACCAACTTCCGGGTTGATGAATTCACCTACCCGAATTTCAGGAACATTACCATGTCGTTGCAGATCGGCCTTTAAACCGGTCCAAACTTAATTTCGAACTCTATACGGAAAGAATGATGAAGATCAAAACTTTTACCACCCTCGTTTTGTTCATTTGCGCCGGTCTGATCACAAGCTGCGCCGATCTGGAGGTCAAAAACCTGAATGAACCCGACTTGCAAAGAGTGCTCGAAACTCCGGAAGACTATCGCGAGCTGTTAGCCGGTGGATACAACTCCTGGTGGCGGGGCAGCCATGCCAACCGGCTGCCTTTCGCCCATTTCGACGCCTGGGCTGATGTAAATACCACCACTAACAATTATCAGATTTACTACGATATGGGAACCCGGGAGCCCCGGCAGCGCATCGACAACAATCCTGCCTCGGATGGCTATCTCACCATGGGCACCCCATGGTCACACCTTAATTCGGCGGTCTCGATTGCCAATGATATCATCAACTTCATTGAAGTCGATGGCAACAGAGTGGTGATCGATGGCAAGGACGACACCATGATGCTCCTGACCATGGCGTATCTGCTGCGGGGGCTGAGCAAAGGATACCTGGCCAATTTCTTCGATCAAGCCTACATCATCGGCGTGACCATTGAAGACCTTCGGTTCCGGCCTTATACCGAAGTACTGGAATCTGCCATTGAGGATCTGGACGTAGCCATCGAAATGGCACAAGCCAACACCTTTACCACGTTCAATTTCCTGAGTGATGTCTCCATGGACAACCAGCAGATTGTTCAGTTTGCCAACACCCAGGCGGCCAAATATATCATCAGTAACGGCCGCTCATCCGACCATTACACCCCACAGGTTTGGCAGCGCGTTGTTGATTATGCCTCCAATGGATACCAGGACCATCTGATTATGCAGGGGACGGGTACGGCTGCTGCCGGATGGC
>SLLP01000191.1 GCA_007133995.1 Balneolales bacterium | reverse complement strand
TGCACATTCAGGCTGTAAAGATACTTGAAATCGACCGCTAAAAAAAAGAAAAAAGTTCAGAATTTCACACAATCTAAAGATTTCAAACTTCGGTTTTCCGCCAAAGTTGCACCGGATAAATTTCCCAAATTATTTATGCAAAATGACTTGGCCGGTTTACTCCCTGTTTTCCCGCTTTTTTGTATAATTTATTCTAAATTGAGTATTCCCGTGCCGGGATCCGGCCAGAAGCAATAATCGCAGTCGTCAATACAAACAAGCAAGTACCCATATGATAGCAATTACAGATCTGCCCCAGCTCAACGCGGTGCTCAACAGCATTGCCACGATATTTCTGCTGGCGGGTTTCGTTTTCATCAAGAAGAGAAATATCAGTGCACATATGAGGATGATGTGGTCTGCTTTTATCGTCTCGGCCCTTTTTCTGATTGGCTACCTGATCTTCCACTACCACGTGGGTTCGGTAGGTTATGATGGAACAGGGTGGATCAGACCGGTATATTTTGCCATACTCATTTCACACATCATTCTGGCCATAATAAACCTGCCAATGATTCTGATAACCATGTACCGGGCGGTCAGAAAAGACTATGACAGGCACAAAAAAATTGCGAGATGGACTTGGCCCGTCTGGATGTATGTATCGGTGACCGGTGTTCTGGTTTATGTGATGATGGAGTTATCAGGCAGTTATGACAAGCTGTACTATCTGCCCTGATATCCTGAACCAGCCAGGTTAATTTTTTGCCAGTATGCCTCCAAAATCCTCACCGGCATCAGGAACAATCACTTTTGTTTTACCACGGGTATGCTTGTCCACCAGTTCGCGGAATGTTTCCGGTGATCCGGTGAGCACAGGCATGGTTCCATAGTGCATTGGCACGGCAAACTGCGGATGGATCATCTGCACTGCCAGAGCGGCATCATCGTGGCCCATTGTATAGTGGTCGCCGATAGGAAGAATGGCAAGGTCGGGTTTGAATAATTTTCCGTAAAGCTCAAAGTCAGGCATGATATTGGTATCGCCGGTGTGATAAATCCGGAATCCGTCCACATGAATGATGAACCCGGCCGGATCACCGGCATACTGACCTTTCCAGGAACTGGAGTGATTGGCGGTGGTCATGGTAGCTTTGAAATCACCAAAGTCAACGGTGCCGCCTTTATTCATTTCGACTGCCTGATCTCCCGGCAGCCCATCCTTTTTGAGCAGTGCGGAGAGTTCCACAATGGAAACGACCTGTGCGCCGGTTTTTTTTGCGAGTGGAATAGTGTCGGCTGCGTGGTCGTCGTGTCCGTGAGTGAGCAGGATGTAATCGACTTCATCCGGAGATCTCCAGGTTTCCGGAGTGACGGGGTTGTCCTGGAGAAAGGGATCGATTAGTATATGTTTTCCCGATTTTGTAATTATCAAGAATGTGGAATGTCCAAGCCAGCGTACGGAAATCATAATGTACCTCCAACGTAATTAAAAGTACCACCTGTGTGATTTAAATTAATCAAAAAGCTTTTTTCAGATCTCAGATCTCAGATCTTTGTTAAGGCCTTTCATGTCTTTGTTAAGGCCTTTCATGAAAATAAACAAGTAAAAAAACACTACCGTTTGCCTCAGGATAATCTTATTTTAAGAATCTCAGTTAGTTGCCGGGTTATCCGGTTTGAACCGGCAGATCGAATCGGTTCATGTTAATTGCAAATAAACGGTTATACAATTTAGCAAACAAAGCATGACAGTGGACTGGCTGTCATCTCAACACAAATAAAAATATTGGAAATATTATGTCAAAACCAAAGCGTTTAGCCATTCTCGTCGCCGGCGGACCCGCCCCGGGCATCAACAGTGTTATCGGTGCTGCAACGATCCGTGCGATACATCATGGCTATGAGGTATTGGGGCTAAGAGATGGCTTTAAATGGGTGATGCAGGGTGATACCTCGCACATAGAACAGCTTACAATTGAGAAAGTAAGCCGCATTCATTTCCGCGGTGGATCTTTTATCGGAATTGCACGTGACAATCCCACCAAAAAAAAGGAACACCTTGACAACGTCATCAATACGCTGCTGGGAATTGGTGTTAACAAGCTTGTGACCATTGGAGGTGATGACACGGCATTCAGTGCCAAGACCGTTGAGGAAGCATCAGAAGGAAAGATAAGCGTGGTTCACGTGCCCAAAACGATTGATAATGACCTTGACCTGCCATACGGTATTCCCACGTTCGGATTCCAGACTGCCAGACATGTTGGTGTGGAAGTTGTCAAGAACCTGATGGTGGATGCGCGCACCACTTCACGCTGGTATTTTGTCGTTTCCATGGGACGCAAGGCCGGCCATCTCGCACTGGGTATAGGAAAATCATCAGGTGCTACAGTTACCCTTATCCCCGAGGAGTTTAAAGAGGAAAAAATTCCTTTGAAAAAACTGACAGATATTCTCGTTGGATCCATCATCAAGCGGAAGGCGGCAGGACTGGATAATGGTGTTGCCATTTTGGCTGAAGGACTTGTTGAGCGTCTGAATCCGGAGGAACTGGATGGTCTTGAAGATCTGGAGCGGGACGAACATGACAACCTTCGCTTTGCCGAGCTCAACATTGGTGAAATCCTGAAAAGAGAGGTCAAAAAGCGGCTGGATGAGTTTAACATGAAGGTAACAGTGGTTGCCAAAAACATTGGCTACGAACTGCGTTGTGCCGATCCCATACCCTTTGATATGGAATACACCCGCGATCTTGGGTTCTCTGCGGTCGAGTTTATCGTCAAAGGCGGAACGGCGGCAATGGTTTCCATACAGGACGGACATTTTGTGCCCATGTACTTCAAGGACATCCTTGACAAGAAAACCGGCAAAACCAGGATTCGCATGGTTGAAGTGAACTCCATGTCATTTGCTATCGCCCAGCAGTATATGATCCGGCTTAATAGTAATGATTTCGAGGATAAGAAGCTTATGGAGATGTATGCTTCTGTTGTTAATAAGAATACGGATGAATTCGAAAAGCAGTTCAAATATGTGACCGAACACGAGTCGGAGACTGATGAAGTCGGTCAAAGCATAAGTCATAACTTCCCGGAATCAGCAAGGCGGTAAGATATTACAACGGGCAGGAAAGTGCTGTCTCATCATGGCACTTTCCTCCCTTTACATATTTTACTATCGTGTATATAACTGTTCTTACCAACCCAAAATCAGGAAGCGATTATGGCTGAAAAGGTAAAATTGCACCCCGCTACGCCCCACCAAAAACGGATATTTACCATTGCCGATCATCTTCGCAATGGTGATATCATTCTGCTTCCAACCGATACCCAGTATGCACTTGCCTGCAGTTATACCAATAAAAAGGGCATCGAGCGCATCCGCAAGATCCGGCAGCTGAAAAATGATCA
>SLLP01000023.1 GCA_007133995.1 Balneolales bacterium | reverse complement strand
TCAAAAAGCTGGCAGGACAGGATGTAAATATTATAATCACAACAGATCATGGTTCCATTCGTGCCATGCGTGATACCAAAGTCCTGGGTGACCGGGATACATCCACAAGCCTCCGGTACAAATTCGGCCGCCATTTGCGTTGTGATAAAAACGCCGCAATTTACATAGAAAAACCCGCGGATTATTTTCTCCCGCGAGCCAACATGAATACCAATTATATTATTGCTCTTGAGGATTACTATTTTGTTTATCCTACCAATTACAACAAATACCAAAACAAATACCGGGACACCTTTCAGCACGGTGGAGCTTCCATGGAAGAGATGATCCTGCCGCTGGCTCACTTGCAGCCCAAATAATGCAAGCTTGTTTTAAGCTAACCCTTGGAAAAAGGCCGGAAGGTGATCAGGAATCAGGAAACAGTGAATAGCATAAAACAGCTTACTACTTCCTCAATCAGAGAAACGCTGCTTGCCGGAGAACAGTTAGGATCCATCCTGAATCCAGGGGATGTAGTACTTCTCAAAGGTGACCTGGGTGCAGGCAAGACACATTTTGTCAAAGGCGTGGCCCGCTCATTCCAGATCCCTGAAGATGAGGTGCAGTCTCCGACTTTTTCACTGATCCATGAGTATCCCGGAAAAGTCTCTCTGTATCATATAGATGCCTATCGCTTACATAATCCTCAGGAAGCACTGGAATTCGGATTGGAGGAGTACCTTTACAGTAACGGAATATGTTTGATCGAGTGGCCGGAACGAATCGAATCCTTGCTCCCGAATGAATGTTGGGTTGTGGAAATGAAACATGTGGACAAAAACAGGCGAAAAATTTCAATTCACCAACAGGATTGAAATTTTGTATCTTATGCTCTCTTTTTTATGGAAATAAAACGACTGCCATATCGCATTGACCGCCTGCCGGTCATATTGCCTTTTCACAGACGCGCTGACAACGACTTGAACAGCGGCGACCTGGTATATTACGGCCCGTGTCCGGAGTTTTATGGCATCGGAGAGGTGCTGAAAGTTGTAGACCATTTCTGTATTGTTGATTTTCGGGGAACCGGAAAATATGGAATCCATAAAGATGCATTTGAGTCGAAATACCTGATCCCCATCCACAAGCTCAATCTTTCCCATCTCTTGAAGAATATCGGCTGATCGTCAGATAGAACGACTCTGTCGGCCAAAAAGCCAAATCATCATGGCTGTAAACAGACCGGGATAAAAAGGTTCAAGTCCAAGGTAGGCATAGCTATACAGGTCGTCACCAGACAAGGTTCCGAGAATCAGCCAAATAATCGAAACCGTACAGGGTAGAATCAGGGACCAAACAGCTACAGCTGTTCTGAGCCGGAAGAATGGCAGATACACACCAAGCACCGGAAAAAGCAGCCCTGGAATCAGAACCGATCCTATCACATACCAGAGTGCGATGACACTCGGATAAATGATGATGAGCATTATACCAAGCAGTGCTGAAAGCAGCATGCACCAGCGTGTTATGGTCACACTTTTATCTGGCCGCCAGTAACGGGCGATCAGATCACGTCCCAGGGTCTGACCCGAAAGGAAAAGAAAGCTGTCCAGGGTGGACATGATTGTTGCAAGCAGCGTCAGAAAGAAGAGGCCGGAGAGCCCCACCGGCAGCAGATAGGCTCCTAATTCGGGATAGACCAGTATCGGATTTTCCAACTCCCCAAGCACCAGAAAACCGTACAGGCCTGCTGAGACGGTAAAAAAGTCAAAAAGAAACCAGAATCCGACAGACCAGAATATGCCTTTTCGTGCCGTGGAGGGACTTTTTGCAGCCGCAGCCCGCTGGTGAAATGCAGGATCGACGAAGGTCCACAGAGCAATAAAAAACCAGACGAGCAGGTACTGGATGCTGTGACCGCCCAAAGGCGCCTGATGAGTATCCGGCAGTTCGTTCCAAACCTGGAAAGGGGTGCCTGCATAACGGATGGCAAGAACAAGCAGCACAGCGAAGCCGGCGTACATCAGCACTACCTGGAGCACATCGGTACGGATGACGGCGCGAAATCCAGAAATACTCACATAGAAGACGGAAAAAAGGGCTGTGAGAGATGCAAAAATGAGGATATTGACCTCAGAACCTGTGAAGAACTGGAAAAGGAGTCCGAGCATCAGTATATAAGGGGCCGGACTCACAAGCAGAAATATAATGACGGACGAAACCGTACCGGTTTCGCGGTTGTAGGTATCTGAAAGTGCCTCGGGAATGGTCAGTGCCTTGTTTTCCCGGATGCGGCCAGCCAGGAATACTGCAAAGAGCAGTGCGCAGATATAATAGGGCACACCGAACAAAACCCATTGCGATACGCCAAACTGAAAACTATACTCGCCAACTCCGAGAATCCCTCCATACCAGGTCGATACCAGCGTGGCAACAAAGGCGGGGAGTGAGAGTGTGCGTCCTGAAAGCAAAAAACTGCTTTCGGATTCGTTTTTTTTCCGTTTGTAGAAACTGATAAATATCAGCACGACAAAATAGCTGGCGATGATAATACCGTCAATCAAGTGCACGATTCAGATTGTTGATTCCGGAGAAAAAGGCGTTATGCGTTACAGATGTTATCTTTTATAAAACTCATATTAAAGCTGTCAGACATATCAAAACATTAAAAAATATTTCAAAAATATCTTTAGACAACTCAGAGAAGCTGATCGGTGATTGCAGTTATGAACAGGAGGGCGCCTGTCCGGTGACGGATGCGGATATCACCCTTTAGCGTTTCATTGGAAGATCCGTCGCGACGTCCGTTTTCAAGAGATTCATCACGAAGAGGATACCTGAGTCCGTCCGTGATGATGCCCTCCACTTTGCCGGATAGGGGAAACAAAGAGACCAGATGCTTTGGCGGCAGCGACAATGAAAAATCCCGGGGAATAATACGGCTAAAAAGACGGTCGTCGAAAAAAGCAAGTTGATTGAAACAGGGATCAAATTGTTGCATTACAGAGAGATTTTTAAGCGTGTGATCAAGCCGCTCTCCCGTAGCACCAACCACATCCACCCGGTCGGCCTGTTTTTTTTTGGCGAAGCTGAGCGCTTTTTCGAGGTCATTTGTCTCCTGGTCCGGCTCCCGGATCAGATTACCGTGATACACATCCATATGCCGGAAACTGTCCAGGTCGCCGATGACCACATCCGGGGTGTATCCCATTCGGATAGCAACATTACCACCACCGTCGGCTGCGATAAAACGGTCACAGGCACTGTGCAGGGAACCCAGCAGCCCCGAAGAGGGTTCCTTGCCATTGGCAATGATCAGGATTCGCATGATTCTGATATTATAAATCCAGTTGTTTTGAAAAGTTGACGGAAAACGTGATACTATGCATTGGATAAGTTGCAGGTGAATGTTGCAGGTGAAAAACGCAGAAAGATAATTCAGCAACCAAAATACGCAAGATGGTAAAGAAATTTGCCGAAGCTTTGGCAAAACTTAAAAAACCGGCTCTCATATCTCACATCGGACCGGATGGCGACGCAATCGGATCTCAGCTTGCACTCTATTTCTGGTTTCAAGACCGTGGTATCGAGCCGATGATGTTCAATGATGACCCGGTTCCCGACAATCTGACATGGTTGGCCGGACAGGAGAAAATCCGGGAGCCCGAAAAAGAGCTGCTGGATCAGTGCGATGCCATTTTGTTTGTTGATGGCAACGATCCCTCACGGTTTGGGAAAATGGCAGAGTACTTCAGTAATACCAATAAGCCGCTCTACCTGATTGATCATCATCTGGATCCACCGGAGGGGATTTTCAGTGAAATGCTCTGGGACAGTTCCGCAAGCTCAACAGCATACCTGGTTTACACCCTTTTTGCAGAGACGGGACCGGAATCAATTTCAAGAGAGATTGGAGAGGCGCTTTACGCCGGAATAGTAACCGATACCGGTTCATTTCGTTTTGATACAGTGACAGATGACACCCATTTTGCAGTTGGAAATATTATCAGGTACGGTGGAATCAAACCCAGTGAAATCTACAGCCGCATTTATGATGACAGAACTTTGTCGGAATACCACCTGCTCGGCACAGTCCTCAAGGGTATCCGGCTGTTTTGCGATGAAAAAGTTGCCGTGATGGAGGTGACGGAGAAAATGATGTCGGAAAACGGATGCTCAAAGGATGATCTCGAGGGATTTGTCAACTATCCGCTGAGTATCCGTGGCGTGGCTGTATCTGTACTTCTGTACGAGAGGGAGGACCGGGTCAAGATCAGCCTGAGGGGTAAATCACTTGTGGATCTGAACCAGGTGGCCCGGAAATTTAACGGGGGCGGTCATTTCAATGCTTCAGGAGCATGGCACCCGGGCCCTGTTGAAAAAGCTGTAAAAGAACTGGTTGCAGAAATCTCCGAATTGTTATCGTGACCGCTTCAGATAATCAGCCACCCTTTTCTGATGCTGGGGGCTTGCCCAGAAGTGTGCAAAGCGGTCCAGCTCACGTTCGAACGATTTTTCCCGCACATTGTCAACCGAGTAGAGCGTTCCGATCTTCAGCTCTTCGATCAGGTCCGGCTCGACCCGCGAGAGTTCAAGGGCCCATTCCCAGGTATTGCGCCGCAGTTCGGATGTTATAGAAAGCTTGTTGATGAGTCCGGTGCTGACCGCATCCTCAGAGCTGATGATCTGGTTGCTTCCAAGCCACTCAAGTGCCCGCGAGCGCCCGACCCGTTCCACCAATCGGGTGATGCCTCCCCATCCGGGTGGCAAACCGAAGCTGGCCTGAGTAAAAGTAAAGGTTGCGGTTTTGCTGGCTATGGCGAAATCAAAGGCCAGCAGCAGCTCGCAACCGCCACCGTATACCTCTCCGTTGATGCATGCCATGGTCCAGAAGCGCCCGGTTTCAAGCCGGTGCAGGATGGCCGCCATGCGTTTCGCCATATGCCGGCCTTCGTCTTTGCTCTTCAGCTTTGAAAATGCCTTTACATTACCGCCGGAGGCAAAAAACCGGTGGCCGGAACCGCTGAGTATCAGGACGCGGATATGATCATTCTTTTCAATCTCATCAAGCAGGTTTTCCAGCATATCCATGACCTCAAAGTCAATGGAATTGTTGAATTCGGGCCGATTTATCTCAGCCCAGTAGATGTGTTTTTTTTTGTTGACTTTAACGACAGACACGGGATATGGGTTAGGTTGTTAGCGGTCAACTTACGGGCGGACCTCCTCGTCGATCCATTTCAGATAATCGGCATTACCCATTGTTATAGGCAAACCGACGATGCAGGGACAATCATAGCTGTGAATCTCCTTGATTCGCGTCGATAGATGAGGAAATGCATCTGCAGTGGTTTTGGCTACCAACACCACCTCCATTTCCTTTTGCACGGCACCTTCCCACCAGAAAAGTGCGGACATATCCTCAATGATGTTGGTGCAAGCTGCCAGACGTTCACGAATGATCGCCTCGCTTATGGTCTCCGCCTCTTGGCGGCTTGATGCGGTAACATACACAAAAATGTGTTCCATGCTCGTGAAGTAAATTCCAGGCTGATTCGTTTACAAGCTCATGTAAGGATAAAAAAATAACCAATCAGAAAGTAATTGGAAAACAGGCATTGCATGAAAATGGCAAAAGCGGTCCGACATTGAAAATACACGTAAAATTAAGTATATTATAAGGCTAATTTTCTTGCAGAGAGCCGTGATCATAGATAACAGCGGGTTGTATCCCGGGTTTCTGCTTATGCCTCACTGCGAGAGTGGTGAAATTGGTAGACACGCTAGATTTAGGATCTAGTGCCGAAAGGCGTGGGGGTTCGAGTCCCCCCTCTCGTACGATGCAAAAAGAAAGATCATAATGATCATATCCCGCTTTCCGATCGGTTGCCATCGACGGTTTTTTTTAACTCTAAATTATCATTTTCGTGAACATAGCTGTTGAAGACAAAAGCAATGTAGACAAGGTTCTCACCATATCCGCAACCCGGGAAGATCTGAATCCCCGGTTTGAAAAAGCATTTCGGGAATACCGGAAAAAAATCAATATGCCGGGTTTTCGACCTGGTCAGGTGCCTGTTTCCATAGTCAAAAAGAGATTCGGCAAGGAAATCGAGTCCGAAGAGATCAACAATTTCATCCAGGAAGTATTCAAGGAGGAAGTGGTACCGAAATTCAGCCCGGTAGGCGAACCCCGTTTTGAGGATATGAAATGGAATGACGGCGAACTCGAAGTGAAGCTGGAGATTGGTGTAAAACCGGAATTCGAGCTGAAGGATATCGCATCGTTCAAAATCGACAAGATGGTCCATGATGTAACGGACGATGAGGTCGAGGAGGAACTGAAGCACTCTCTTGAGCGCGGCGGCACCTGGAAGGAGAGCGAGGCCAAAATTGACGAAAATAGCAGGGTTACTGTCGATGCGGTTCCGCTCGACAAGGATGGAGAACCCGGTGATCAAGACCAGGATACCGACAAGGAGCTTGATCTGAGCGATGACGAGAACAAGGAGTTTCAGGAAGCGCTCAAAGGTGCGAAAAAGGGAGATGAAGTAAAGGTGACACTGGGTGAAGGAGATGATGCCGAATCATTCCAGCTGACTGTAAAAAAGGTGATGAAGCTTGAACTGCCGGAGCTTGACGAGGAATTTGTGAAAGAGGCGACGAAAGGCGAGGTCACCTCGGTTGATGACTACAGAAGCCGCATCAAAAGCCAGATTCAGAATTACTACGACCAGGTATCCAATGATATGCTGAAGCAGGAGATCATGGACCAGTTGATTGAGGCGCACCCGGATATTGAAGTGCCCGCTGTGCTCCTGAAACGGTTCCAGGATGCCTATGTCGATCGAATGAAACAGCAGCAACAGGGACAGCCCATGCCGGAAGATTTCAATGAGGAAGAGTATCGCGAGTCGATAAAAGAAGATGCGGAGCGCGAAGCCCGTTGGGCTTTTATTATCGAGGAGCTGGGCAAGAAATTCGATGATATTGAGATCAATGAAGAGGATATCGATGCGCGGCTCGCTTCGGAGGCGGCCCGATACGGGTTGCCGGTCGAGATGGTCAAAAACTTCTATGCCCAGTCAGCCGATCAGCTTGAAACCCTGCGGCAGAATATTCGAACGGACAAGCTTTTCGATCGTATATTGGAGCAGGTGTCGGTGAACGAGCTCGACAAGGATGCCTATCAGGAAAAAAAGAAAGAACAACGTAACGAAAAGAGCGATAAATGAATCATTTGAAGCAACCCATGTTTGACGAGAACAGCATTTCCGGCGATCAGCCGCAAAACAGCCTTATTCCCATGGTCATCGAGACGACCAATCGTGGAGAACGGGCATTTGATATCTACTCCCGGCTGTTGAAAGACCGGATCATCATCCTCGGAACCCCCATAAATGATGCTGTCGCCAGCAGCATTGTGGCCCAGATGCTGTTTCTCGAGTCGGACGATCCGGAGAAGGACATCAATCTGTATATCAACAGCCCGGGCGGCGTCGTCTCGTCTGGACTGGCAATTTACGACACCATGCAGCATGTCCGCTGCAGTGTGTCCACCATCTGCATGGGAATGGCCGCATCCATGGGCGCCGTACTTCTCGCAGGGGGAACAAAAGGCAAGCGAACGCTTCTGCCGCACTCCAAGGTCATGATCCATCAGCCGCTTGGTGGAACGCAGGGTCAGGCCAGTGACATCGAGATCGAAGCCCGTGAAATCATCCGGATCAAGCGTACACTCAGCGAGATCCTGGCCCGGCATGCCGACAGGGATGTCGAAGATATCATTCGTGATTCGGACAGAAACAAGTGGATGAATGCCCAGGAGACACTGGAATACGGACTGGTTGACAAAGTGCTTGAGCGTACTCCCTCAAAATAGTATATTCATAAATATGCATGTATCCTGTCATTAGAAATGGCATGCTACCCCAAAAACGGTTCTATCGACAATGAGTGATCAGGAAAGAAAAATACAGTGCTCGTTTTGTGGCAGGTCGAGCCATGAAGTCAAGAGCATGGTTGCCGGACCCAATGTCTACATCTGCGACCAGTGTATCACCGATGCGTCCGGCATCGTGAAAAGTGACCTTGAACCCGGGATAAAAGAGCAGCCGGTGTTCAAGAACGAACTCAAGCCCATCGAGCTAAAGGCTTACCTTGATGAATATGTCATTGAGCAGGAAGATGCGAAAAAGACGCTTTCCGTAGCGGTTTACAATCATTACAAACGTATTGCAAGTTCGGATTTTGAGGAAGATGATGCTCAAATCGAGAAAAGCAACATCGTGCTTCTGGGCCCGACAGGATCAGGAAAGACTCTGCTTGCCCGCACACTTGCAGGAATTATCGATGTGCCGTTCTGTATTGCGGATGCGACAGCTCTTACCGAGGCCGGTTATGTCGGCGAGGATGTGGAGAGCATCCTCTCCAATCTGCTTCAGGCCGCTGATTACGATGTGGAACGCGCCGAACGGGGTATTGTTTACATTGATGAAGTAGACAAGGTGGCTCGTAAAAGCGACAACCCGTCGATTACACGTGACGTATCCGGTGAGGGTGTTCAACAGGCGTTGCTGAAAATCCTGGAAGGCACCACCGCCAATGTGCCGCCCAAAGGCGGACGCAAACACCCGGAACAGAGTTTCATCACAGTGGACACCCGCAATATCCTGTTCGTTTGCGGGGGTGCGTTTGAGGGGTTGAACGAGATCATTTCCCGCAGACTGTCGGCTTCCAGCATGGGTTTCACGGCGGATTATCACGACAAATACGACAAGGATGACCCGAAAATCTTCACCCTTGTGGAACCGGAAGATCTCCAGAAATACGGTCTCATTCCGGAACTTATCGGACGTCTGCCGATCATATCCGGTTTGGAGGAGCTTTCCGAGCAGGCGATGATCAATATCCTCCTGAAACCGAAAAATGCAATCATCAAGCAGTACAAAAAGCTGTTTCGGATGGAGGGGGTTGAGCTGGAGTTTGAGGAGGATGCCCTTCAGGAAGTGGTCTCCCAGGCCATGAAGCGAAAAACCGGAGCGCGTGGTTTGAGATCGATCATGGAGCGAGCCATGCTCGACATCATGTTCACGCTGCCGACCATGAAAAATATTGAGCGCTGTATTATCACCAAGGATACCATAGGAAAATTTGCTCCTCCGATCTATAAAAAGCGAAAAGCTTCTGCATAGGCAAAAATAGCCCTGCCGGTTTATTCGTTACACCAGGGTGATTATGATGACCGCAAAATGTCTGCATCTTTGCGGATCATTTCAACATTTACCAATGCCTGAAAACCATGTTTTTCAACAGCACATCGAACCGGATCAAGGGTACGCTGGTCTTTTTTCTGCTAGTCACTGCCATCGGTTCGTTTATCTACACTCACTATTTGATTGAAAAAATCCGTGAGAAAGAACATTCCGGTGTTGAACTGTGGGCGCGGGCCATGGAGTACAACAGCAGGCCGCTTTACAAGGATACGCGTAATGAACTTGCTGCCATCATGGTGGAGATATCAACAAATGACGGGATCGGCGATATGGAGAAAAGTCGCTGGGTTCGCGCGCTCAACAGGGCGGAATCGGATCTCTCCAACGCATCGCTTGATTTTATTGCCTCCGAGCTGATTATCAAAAACCGTTTTGAAATTCCCTCTATTGTCGTAGATGAAGAGAACAATATTCTGGGTTCCAGAAATACCGGGAACCGGAATCTGGACGAGCGGATCATAGCAGAATACGCATCACAAAATGAGCCGATTCGCATAGAACTCGGTGCCGGTGACATGGTTCAGGAGCAGTTTATCTACTACGGTGACAGTGCCATCATCCGCACGCTTCAGTATTTTCCTTACGTTCAGTTCGGGCTGCTGGCCCTGTTTCTTGGACTCGGATATCTGAGTTTGAGCAGCATTAAACGGACGGAACAGTCCAATCTTTGGGTTGGGATGGCGCGTGAGGCAGCGCATCAGCTGGGAACCCCGCTATCGAGTCTTTATGGTTGGATTGCCCTGTTGAAAGAGCAGAACAACGATCCGGAAACGCTTCAGATAGCTCATGAAATTACCAACGATCTGCACCGTATACAGATGGTTGCCGAGCGGTTCAGCAAGATTGGGTCGATACCTGAACTCAAGCCCAAAAAGGCAGCTCCGATCATCAGGAAGGTGATGGAGTATCTTGAGCGCCGTATGCCGCAGATCGGCAAGCATGTGACACTCACGATGAATGTCAGGTCGGACAAGAGAATCATGATGAACCCGGAGCTTTTTGCCTGGGCAATTGAGAACCTGCTCAAAAACTCGCTGGATGCCGTCGACTCAAAGAACGGTATTTCCAAAGTACATATTGAAGCTTATGAACAGAACAATCAGTATGTGATTGATGTCACCGACAACGGCAAGGGGATCGAGAAAAAGCACAAAAAAGAGATTTTCAATCCCGGTTATAGCACAAAAAAGAGAGGGTGGGGACTGGGACTCAGTCTTACCCGCCGGATTGTGGAGGAGTACCACAAAGGTCGGATCTTTGTCCACAAAACAACACCCGGGGAGGGAACTACATTTCGGATGATATTGCCAATGGACGAAAATAAAAGAAAAGCAACTGAAAAAGCCGAGGAGATCCGGCAGAATTAATCATCGACTTTGTTATAGCCGCGCCGTGTGGCATACTCCGAGAGTTCGGCCTTGAGCAGGTTCCGGCCCCGGTGCAGGCGGGATCGTATCGTCCCGATTGGAACGTCGAGCATATTGGCTATTTCCTCGTAGGTGAACCCTTCGATATCACAAAGCAGAACAACCGTTCGAAAATCCTCGGGCAGACTGGCCAGAGCTGTGGTGACGTGATCATCCATCATCTCACCGTACATAGTTGATTCCATGTCGGTGGTGTTGGATTGCTCACTCCTGATACTCTCATAAAATGGCTCGATCTCGTCGTAATCCACCTTCTGAGGTTGTTTGGAGACTTTTCTGTAGTTGTTAATGTACGAGTTTTTCAGGATACGGAATAGCCAGCCCTTGGCATTGGTCCCTTTTTCATAACTGCTGAAAAACCGGAAAGCCTTGACTATGGTGTCCTGAACCAGGTCCTCGGCATCGTCCGTATTGGTTGTAAGTTTCATTGCAAAATTGAAGAGCGCATCCAGATGCGGGAGAATCTCATCATTGAAATCTTCCTGTTTTTGCAGCTCTTCTCTCGTCATTTCGTCCATTAAAATCAATCATTTGATTAACTCACAGATAGTCCCACCACTGGAAATCATGTAAAAGCTAATTATTTGAACTTGCTATTTATGTAAGGCAAATGGCAACCTTGAGCTTATTTCCTCATACCGATACAGATTTAATGTAAGAAATAGGAGCCAATAATTTAAATTAATTAAAATTAATTATCGTTTACTTCATGGATTTTTGCGGTCAACCGGGTAGCGTTGTAATAGCCTAGCGAGCGAAAAGCTGCATCAGAAAGCATGAGGCGATTTTCCGGGGTCCGGTCATTGACATGGACGAATACTCCGCGACCATTTTCCGGATTTTCCACATAAACCACTGTGCCAAGAGAGAGGTTGGGATGGGCGGCTGTCAGTGCTTTCGGATTGTAGAGATCCCCACTGGTGGTGGTCTTGCGCTGTCTGTCATCAGGGTAGCGGGTAACTTCAATACGGGCGCCGTCGTTACCTCGGGATTCTGTACGATAGGGATTTCGCCGTGTTGTGGTTGCAGCAAGAATAAGAGTGATTTCATCACCCTGTCGCAAGTCAGCTGCAGAGATACCTGGATTTAGTGCACGAAACTCATCCAAATCCATCTGGTGATACTGAAGAAGTTGATGCAGAGTATCCCCTTCACTGATGGTGTGCGTCACAAAGCGTCCCTGCGGTGTACTCTCCATGTCCCATTCTGCTGCGACGGATGGTGGAGCGGCCGGCCTGCTGCGAATGCGAAGCTGTTGTCCGACATGGATAGTCGAGGACTCAAGGTCGTTGTAGTCCATAAGCTCCTGGACCGTCATGTTGAACTGTGACGCGATCCGGTGCATGGTGTCACCCGGCCTAACTTCGTAATGTGATGGGGTTTCGGAAGCACCAAATTCATCGTCATCAGCGGGTTCGGCTTCCCGCTGAGCAACGGTATCAGCCTGACGATCCGGGAGAGGAACTTCATCAGGTCGCTCCTCAGCTACAGCCGGTTGGTCCCGGGTTGTATCCGGTTGAGCACGATCCGTAACATCCTGCAGGCGGATCTCGAGTTCTTGACCGATAGAGATGATGTTATCGCGAAGATTGTTCCATTGTTTGATCTCATCAACGCTCACATCATAAATTTGCGAGATACGGAACAGGGTTTGTCCAGGCTCTACAGTGTGAGTTATGGTACGTCCATTGGTGTGTGTATCCTGACGCGAATCACTGCGTGCATCCCGGGGTGCTTCAGGTCGTGGTTGCGCATCACGATCTTGCGCCGCCGGCTGTGCATCGCTTCCAACAACGAGTACCTGTCCGACCTGGATGACATTTTCGGGAAGTTCGTTCCATGCCCGAAGCTGTTCGATGGAGACATCATACTGCCTTGAAATACTGAAAAGGGTTTCTCCCGGCCGTACAGTATGGGTAGGTGTGTCAGCGGCAAGTACTGTTGAGGAAATAGCCAGTATCAAAAAATATAGTAGATAAGTACGCATATCAGGTAGTTAGGCTTGGTCTGTTTCCAGTTCATCAATGGCCTGTTCAAGTTCGGAAGCGGCATGCAGGTCGCGAACCTTTCGGGCAGCTGATATACCCGTTGTGAAAGTTTTCAATGCTTTTTCCGGATTGCCGATGGATTGGTACAACTTGCCAAGGTGGTAGTAGACCCCCACATATTCCGGATCATGATCACGAATATATTCGAAATATTGAAGCGCCGTGTGATTGTCGC
>SLLP01000161.1 GCA_007133995.1 Balneolales bacterium | reverse complement strand
GGCTGGAAGATTCATGCCATATTTCCCGATTGTTGTCAAATGGTACGACGTTGTAGTCCTCCTTTGCATTGTTGGTGACATAGTAGCCGTGTTCACGAAGCAGCTGAGGGTACATTTTGATATGTTCCGGCAAGCCGACTTCGCTTCTGTGATTGTGACCACCGAGAGCGGGGGGATACATTCCGGTTATGATGGTGGTTCGGGCCGGTGAACAAACCGGTGCCGTGGACCAGGCAACATCGTATCGCAAGGATATCCGGTTGAATTCATCAATGTTGGGTGTATGGGCATAAGTATCGCCGTAAGCGCCCAGATTCGGATTAATATCCTCGACGGTGAGCCAGAGGATATTGGGCGGCGGTATTGCCTGTTCCGACCTTCCAGATCCCCGAACACTTTTTGCCTCCGTACTACCACCTCTATCTCTCTGCAATCCGGGTGTTTTTCGGGCATTCGATAACATATTGGGAAACGGCTGATTCTTATCCGCCGGTACTATCAGTGCTTCGGAGGTTGACCCGTTGTTAAATCTCATGAGAATGAACATCAAGATGACCAGTACAGCTATTGCAGACCTGCCCATGCCCCCTTTGAATTTAGACTTGTACGTTGGCATAAGGATATGATTGAGTAAATGAGTGATAGCTTCTCAATGCCTTCTTGCAGATACAATGGACAATTTTATTACAGTGACAAACTGAAACCGGCATACAGCGCGCGTCCTGGTGCCGGTTCATAGTATCGCCCGAAATTGGCATTGATACTGACCGAGCTGTTGTAGCGGGTGTCTGTCAGGTTATTGACCGTCAGGAACGGGGCGAGGTGAAAGTGTTCCGTAACGGCAAGGCCGTGGTGACTCAGTTTGAGGTGAAACACTTCGAATCCGGGATTTGTTGCTGTATTGGCATTATCCACATAATAGGAATCGAGAATTTCGGCGGTCAAAGAGACGCGGAAATCTCGCGGCGTGAATGTCAGGGTGGATGCCAGCCGGTGCTCAGGAATACCGGGCAAACGGTTGCCGGTACCATCGTTGCCATCTGTTCCACCATCACCCTGACTGACGGCCCCGAAAGGTTCCCGAAAGGTAAAATGGCTGAGGTTATAGCTGCCTGAGGCTTCCAGCCAGGTGACCGGCTGCCAGCGGAGCGAGATTTCGAGTCCGTCGTGGCGAGTTTTTCCTGCATTTAAATAAAAATCCCGGTCGCCGCCCTCTTCGGTTCGATAACTGACGAGCTGATCGCGCACGTTCATCCGGAAAACCGCCATATCGTAGCGTAGACGGAGCGGATACCACCCGCCACGAAATCCGATTTCAATACCGGTCGCCCGTTCGGGATCAATATCAGGATTGAAGCCGCCGGTCATATCCGGGCGGTTCACAAGCTCAGTAGTCGTCGGTGTCTCAAAAGAAGTACCGTAGTTGAAATAGATAAGCCCGGGTTCGCTTTTCCATGAAAGCCCAATCGACGGGCTCAAGGCAGCAAACGTGCGGCCGCCGGAACGGTCCTCTTCATCCTGGGTGAGCTGTTCATTTTCTTCGGCTTCCCGAACAAGCCGGTCCTCGCTTTCAAAACGAATCGCATCCAGCCTCATGCCTGCGGAAATGTTGAATCGATCGAAGTCGGTGGCTAGGCGGGCAAACAAGGCACCGTTAAGAACCGTCTCCAACTGGTCGATCGCCAGATCGCCACGCTCAAACTCCTCGCCGGTGTAGTCGAAGTTGCGCCGGTCATCTGACTGAAGCGAGCCGTCGGCACCGACTCCCAGGCGCAGAAACCAAAAGGTATTGGTGACAGACAGCCGTGTTCCTGCCATCAACCGGTCCACTTCGATATCAGCAAACGGCAACGGATTGTGGAGCGAACGTGTAGTGCCATAAAGCGTACCCTGCCAGTTTCCCACACTGTTTTCTGAGCGCAGTGTAAGACCAAGCTGTCCCTGCCGCCAGGTTTTGCCCGCCGAGGCGTTCTCGAACAGCTGTGCCGCCTGGCGCCGGTCAGCTGCCAGATCTGCCTTATTGAGACTGCCCGGGTGCCGGGTATCAGGCGCATCCACAAAGGCACCACTCAGCTGAAGTTCACGACCGGAATCCAGTTGCCAGTACATGTGTCCGGTAAGCCTGAACACCTGGTGCTGACTGTGATCGCGATAACCGTCCCGGTTCAGGTAGGATGCGTTAAGGTGATAGCCTCTCGGGCCCTCCCGATGCGTCCCCTGCATTTGGACGCTGTACGTGCCATACGCTCCACCAAACATACGCGTCCGGAGCGCCGTGTCATAGCTTGCGGGTCTGGTGGACAGAATGAGCGTGCCACCGCCTGCGTTGCCCCAGAACGACGAACTTGGACCGCGCACCACCTCAATTTGACGCACCATGGCCGGATCCAGAATATCCATTACCGTCTGGCCGTCCGGAACGGTAAGCGGAATATCATCCAAAAGCACATAAATGCCCCTCACGCCGAATGCCGTTCGCCAGCCCATGCCCCGAATGGACACCCGTTCACCGAGCGCATAATTCTGCCGGTTATTGACCCAGAGTCCGGGCACCCCTGTCGCAACGCGGTCGAAGCTGAATGCCGGTTCGCTGCTCTGCTCCTCAGTGGTCCGGCTGACCACCGACACGGAGAACGGTGCACTGGCTTCTGTCTCGGTTTCCCGCGCTGCCCGGATCACGATCTCGGCGAGATCATATTTCAGGGTATCGGGTTCGATCTCTTGCGCCGCAACTGGTTCCATTGCCGCAAGCACTCCAAAGAAGGTGATGATTAAAAGTTTACTGTTTTTCATATGTCGATAAACGCTGCGGTTATTCAACTCGTTCACCCTGGCCATCGCTTAATCAAGCCGTTTCCACTTTCGCGCCTGTGCGATCCTTTTTTAGTGTTTCATGTATGAAATCCAGCAGCTTCTTTTTGTGTTTTTCGGAATAGCGATCCTTGCGGGAGGTGGCCATTTTTTTCAGAAGCGACCCTATTTTATGCAAGTCAGCCGAATCCAGATCCTTGCGGATTACCACGGTTTCCGTATTGGCAGCAGTCCGGTTGTACAACACCGCGACCACCTGACGCAAACGGTTGATCACCAGTAGACCAAGTTCGGGACTTAGCGTGTCTACTTGTATTCGTTCCTCATCCGGATCAAAACCGCCTATTTTTACCAGATCCATGGGTGAAATCTCTTTGAAATAGGCAGCAAGTCCGCCACCCGCTCCCAGTGCCGTTGTGAAGAAACCGAAGGTGAGTCCGCCCGCTGCCACATCAATAGCAGCCCCGATTCCTCCTCCGACCAGAGCATTGATCAAGGCCCGCTGGTGCAGGGAAATATTCTTCCGCCGTACCGTCGTGTCAAAAAGGTCATTATCATCGAATTCCCGGTCAAACGCCACATCAATCTGCAACCCGAAACGGTGCGTTATTTCCCGCTGGGTGTCATCCATGGTCTTGTGGACGAACTCCCTGACCTGCGACACCAGTTCAACCCGGTGCTCCTCTTCGTCCCGGATGCCAT
>SLLP01000211.1 GCA_007133995.1 Balneolales bacterium | reverse complement strand
TAGCGGTCAGCCAGTTGACCATAAAGCGAAGATGACGTAGCTGTGCTGTCCATGGCGCGAGCAGACTCTGCCATCCAGAACAAATGGCGGGACTTGTTTTCATCGCTGGTCTCCGTATGATACAGCCTGACATATACCATCAATGCCTCCTTATACTGGCTGTTTCTGTAGCTGCGAGCTGCCATGTCTTCCAGCAGTGCTATCGCATTTATTCCGGTAGGGTAGTTCTTCAGGAAGCGATTGGTGTAAATGTCAGTCCTCAAGGTATCAAGGGCAATATGTGAAAGCGTCTTGTAATAGAATGCCTGCTCTACCAGTACCGGATCCGATTCGCTTTCAATAAATTCCTGCAGCTGCTCTGCAGCCTGTTCGAACAGTCCTTCGTAATAAAGCTTGACCCCGGTCTGATAGCCGTCATGGACAGGCTTGTGAGGAATGGACTGTGCCTCACTGAGCGATACACTCCCTGAAATTCCTGTAATCAGGATTAAAATAATAACAATCCGGTATAACCCTTCCATTCTGATTGGTGTTAACGTTTCGAAAGGTGGAATATAGCAAATGGTGCAGAATAGTTCTGCTGAATAGTAACGGGAAAGAAACGGATTTTATGCGGCAAGCGGATCAGATGTTCAGATAGTGCATCAGCTCATCAGCCCGCTGCTCATACCTCCGGTCCTCCTTGTCGTCCGAACTGTGCTGATCCACAATGTATTCATGCCGCTTGAGGGAGGCGACAATACGACTTGGATCTGTCAGATTCAGCTTGATTGAGATAACGTAGAACGGATGTCCGGAATGAGGCGACTCAACACTGACCCCCAGAATGAGTCCCCCTTCCGCCTCTATGATCCGCACCAGTTTGGAAAGAGTAAAGTCTCGCTCCTCGAAATGTATGGTGATCAGAGAACCGAACTCTGTGAAGTTCATAAGGCGGATAATTCTGTCGTGGAGGACACTACGCTCGAGAACACCAAGGTAATTGCGACCATTGTCCAGTACCGGAACCACAGAAAGGTTGTGCTTCTCCAAGAGCCTCACAATATCAAACACATGCTGATCAGGACCAATGACAACCGACTGTTCCTCACGAATGGTCAGAACGCTGTCCACAGTAACATGATGCTTTTCAGCTGATGCCCGGGTAACCATGCCGATAAACCGGTTGGTGGTCTGGTCAACCACAGGCAGCTCCACCTGGCCGCTCTCCACCATGGCCGCAAGCGCCTCACGCGCGGTATCAATGGCCCTGAGCGGCTTTATATGTGTATTGATAACTTCCCTGACCAACATGGTTATTCTCCGTTTACATCTTTCGTTACAACAGTTGAAGCATTGTTTTTGCGTAACAGTTCATCCAGCTTGCCGGAATGCTTCTCATGAATCCGAATCGCAAGATGGGCCGATTCATCATCGAATGTTTCCTTTTTCACTTCCGCAACATCATGAAGATAAGATACAACATGGTAGTTGTATATAGGTACGACTATTTTTCGATATATATAGTTTCTTTCTACCTTTTTTTTGATTTCCGAATAAATTTCATCCAGACCAATACCCCGGGTTGCCGATACAAGCACCGAGCCGGGGTAATCTTGCCGGATTTCGGCCAGCTTCTCCGGAGATGAAACCAGGTCTACTTTATTAAAAACGAGTATTTCAGGCTTTTTGTCTGCATCCAGCTCTTTTAGTGTATCGTAAACGGTTTGGATGTATTCCTTTTTCATCGGCGACGAAACATCGACCACATGGAGCAGCAGATCCGCCTCACGGATTTCATCAAGCGTGGATTTGAAGCTTTCCACCAGATTGTGAGGCAACTTGCGAATAAAACCGACCGTATCGGATAGCAGGACGTCTTCCTGACCTACCTGAAATTTGCGAACGGTCGAATCCAGGGTCGCAAAAAGCCGGTCCTCAGCCAGTACGGATGTCTCGGTAATGGCATTCATCAGAGATGATTTGCCGGCGTTGGTATAGCCTACGAGCGCTACCCGAAGCGAATCGGCCCGTCCCTGACGCTGCACTTTTCTCTGAAGATCCAGCTTTTCAAGTTTTTCTTTCAAAGATGCGATACGGCGCCCTATGATTCTGCGGTCTGTTTCAATCTGCGTTTCACCGGGTCCCTTCGTGCCGATTCCTCCTTTTGTGCCTACACCCCCTTTTTGCCGGGAAAGGTGCGTCCAGAAACGGGTCAGTCTAGGCAGGAGATACTGAAGCTGAGCCAGTTCAACCTGCGTCTTTGCTGCTGACGTCTTGGCCCGTGAAGCAAAGATATCCAGGATCAGGCCGCTTCGGTCGAGCACTTTCGATTCGGTGACACGTTCAATATTCCTGAGCTGCGTGGGAGAAAGATCATCATCAAAAATCACCATATCGGCCGATGAAGATGTGATCTTCTGTTTCACTTCATGGAGCTTTCCCTTGCCGATGTAGGTGCTTACATCCGGTCGTTTTCGGAGTTGCAGAATCTTGTCAACGGTCACACCGCCGGCTGTATCGGTTAAAAGCTCAAGCTCTTCAAGATGCTCCTGTGCCAGCTCCTTGTCCGTCGTGTCCCCATATATGCCTACAAGCACTGCACGTTCCTTTTCTTCGATATTCGTCTTGAGTTCGCTGTTCAAATAAACCTGCCTTTCTGCGTTTTATCGGGGTATCGTGTTGGGGTAATGATAATGTTATTTGAGCTGTTCTATGCCGGTGACTTCAGGTTCACCAAGGCTGAATCGCCGACCCAGTTTACATTGGATAATACTGCCAAATGACAAACTTTTTCCAACGGGTACATCCAGCTCCAGGCGAATGCTCCGGGAACGCTCACCTGGCACATGCTCGGGGTAAAAGAAAATGTATTTCATTTGCTTGCCACTGTTCCTCTCAACATAGTCCATGATCCGGGACCATGCCACGGTTTGTGACGGGTCGTTAATATTTTTTACGATGCCATGGTCGGTGACAAAGCGTTTGGACATCAGATAGCTGGTGACGAACCAGTTGACACCAATCCAGTTATAGCAAACCATGGTCACTGTATGATGATAGAGTTGCTGGGTGTAAACCAGAAACGTAAGAGTAATGGTTACGAAAAGAAAAATCGTGGAAAAAAGAGGAAACCCGAACAACTTTCCGGCTCTCCAGCTGATTTCAATATTCCGCAACCGAAGTGCATTGGAGGCTGTTACCATCATAATCATGGTTGTTCCCAGCGTTATCAATGCCAAAATCACAAGGTGAATCGTAGCTAATTGTATCATATACGGACCCTCTTAGTCATCAGCCGTTTCTGTTCGATAAGTTACTGAAATAATACATTCCAACACCATAAAAGCAATTGCAATCCATATAAACCAATTCCAGATTTCTCTTCCGAAACTGACTGCAGCCATCGCAGACCGTATTTCGGAGTCGCCATAACCGGTAATACTGACCAGGCCGGCCATGGGAAGTATATTCTCGAGAAATTGTTCTGCTTCTGTGAGAGATAACGAAGCAAAATCCGATTCCGATATATTCTGATTGATGGCTAT
>SLLP01000200.1 GCA_007133995.1 Balneolales bacterium | reverse complement strand
CTGTTGGCATCGGGTTCAAACACGGTCACCTACTGAAACATGGACTTGATGCTGCCCCAGGTGCGTCTGACGGCGTTGGTAGTATATGAGGCGGATTCCTTAAAATAGATATGGGATGTACCGTCATTGTGAGTCACATTCAATCTGTAAAATACATTTCCGATAGCCGCTGTTTCATCAGATGATCCTTTATAAAGTTCGGAATCTTCGCATCTGTAACTTCTGCCACTCTGAGTGCAACGAGCGTTAAAACTTTGAAAATCAGAGTTGTTGCCGGAAAGACTTCTCTGAAGCACATAATCGGATATGATATCTGTATCATATACCTCCCAAGTAATAACAACGATTGATGGCCCATCCTCCTCAGCACGGTAACCATAAACATTTTCATGTTTATGGTCCTGGCCCAGAGCTGTTGAGACGGACAACAGTCCTGCAACAAAAAGGAATATCATTTTTTGTAATGATTTCATTCTTCGCAAATCCAATCTATACCACATATAATGCACATTTACCTCAGGTAGTAAAGTACATAAATATTGCGCAATATAAAAAATGTAAAATATAAAATGGATATCACACGGGAAGATTTCTTCCATTTTCTTTGGCAGCATCTTCATTTTACGCAAAAGGGGTTGAAAACCACATTCGGTGAAGAAGTCCGGGTCATCCATCCCGGATACAGAAATGACGGTGATGGTGCCGATTACCGTTTGTCAAAAATCCTGCTGGGAGACCTCCTGTTTTGTGGTGATGTGGAATTGCACAAGTCATCTTCCGAATGGTACCGGCATGGACACCAACGTGACTCCAGGTATGAACGTGTAATCCTCCATGTCGTGATTCATGATGATCTCGGCAAACGCAATGTTATGGCATCCGATGGTACCCGCATACCTACACTTGAGCTCCGATCATCTCTGCCTTCATCTTTGAATAAATTGTGGAGGTCCTGGCATCGTCCGGTGGCTCTTGCATGCTCCGGGTTGGTCACGGATATCTCTCCGGACCGCTTCCATGCCATCATCAAGGAATGGGACAGGCAGTATTTCCAATATCGCCTTAATCGAATGCTTTCGTTGTATCCTTCTGAACTACCAATATCGGCGGCCTGGAAACAGATGCTGATAAAGGGAATCTTCGAGGGGCTGGGTTACCATAAAAACCAGCAGAATATGGTCAAGCTTGCTGATTTTTTTCTCTCCTCCGACAGGTATGCAAAGCTTGCCGGTTCGAGTTCCTGCAGTCTCTTGCCATTTCTGTTTCATAAAAAACGGAAGTCTGCAAAAGTGGAAACTGATGAATATATCATGACAACGTCTGCCCAATTCGATACCGGATTTCATCAGAACACTTCGCTCTGTTCAAAGCTCAGCACGGAATTCATCCAGCGAACTGGTCGCAACCTTCTTGAAAAAGCAGGACTCATCACGTCAACCGGTAATATTATCAACCGGACAGACTGGGACTTCAGCGCATCCCGACCGTCCAATCAGCCATCTGTTCGGGTTCCCCAGGCTGCTGAGCTTGGTTTGCGAATTGCTTGCGTGCCTGCAGCTGACTGGCTCCATACGCCAACACATTCTCTTTGGGATTACTTCTGCAATCTTCAACACTACCCCTCTCCAGGAAGAACGCGTCGCGATACTATTTTCCATAATGTAATCGTTCCTTCGGTCTGGTTGCTCGGACAGTGGCTTCATGACAAGGAAATTTGTCGAAGTGTGATGAAATTCCGGGTAAATCAGCGCGTACAGATACCCCCAAAAGTCATAAAGCTTTTTGAAGATGGGGGGTTCCCGCCAGGAAAACACCTCCTCAGGCCGTCCGTGTTGCATCATTTCAAATATCATTGCAACGAAAAGCGGTGTCATGAATGCAGTATAATGAAACACCTGGTCCAAGCTTGACTTAGCAATGAACATTCCATAAATTTAGAGTCTGTACTAGAATAGAAGGAATTGCCCGGTCGTCTAAGGGTAGGACAGCTGGTTTTGGTCCAGTCAGTGGGGGTTCGAATCCTCCCCGGGCAACAGTCAATTCCCGGTTTCCGAACACAAGAATGAAAAGGATGACCATAACGGTTCCATCCTTTTTTAGTATTCACCGTCAATAAGCCCTTGCATAACCACCTTGGACAAGCCACTAGCCATATTTGCCGGCAGGAGCAACCTGGCACTATCGCGTGCCATCGCTGAAAAATATGGCACCAAGCTTGGTGCGGTAACCATCAAATCCTTCTCTGACGGGGAGCTATATGTAAAGTATCAGCAGAGCATCCGGGGTGCAGACGTGTTCATAATACAGTCGACCCCTCCACCGGGCGACAATATAATAGAACTTTTGCTACTGATTGACGCTGCAAAACGTGCTTCAGCCGACCGGGTAACTGCAGTAATTCCGTATTTCGGTTATGCCCGGCAGGACCGGAAGGATCAGCCGCGGGTTTCAATAGCTTCGAAGTTACTCGCCAATCTGCTATCAGAAGCGGGAGCTGACCGGGTGTTGACTATGGATCTGCACGCTCCGCAAATCCAGGGCTTTTTTGATATTCCGCTGGATCATCTTTATGCCAGTTCCATCTTTGTCGATTATTTCCGAAGCAATTCAATTAATGATTTGGTGGTCGTGGCTCCGGATGTTGGTAGTCTTAAAATGGCGCGTTCCTACTCAAAACGACTCAATGCCGGGCTCGCTTTTGTCGACAAGCGCCGTCCCTCGCAGAATGTCGCTGAGGTTATGAACATCATAGGCGAGGTCGATAACAAAAACATTCTTCTTGTGGATGACCTCATCGACACAGCCGGAACCATTACCAATGCCGCAGTAGCTCTGAAAGAGCGGGGCGCAAAGAAGATCATGGTATCCAGTACGCACCCGATATTATCGGGTCCTGCCTATCAGCGAATTGAAGACTCTCCGATCGACAAATTTCTGGTAACCGACACCGTTCCCCTGAAAAAACCATCGGAGAAGATTACCGTTTTGAGTGTAGCCGGTCTGTTTGCCGAATCCATACGCCGGATCTACACCGACGACTCGATTAGTACATTGTTTGATGATTAACCCTAAAGTGTTTTCTGAATCATGGAAAAACCCAATATCGTAACTGTAGAAGCAAATGATCGCCCGAAGGGCAAAGCCGCGCTGAAAAAAATGCGTGATGAACTGTTGGTACCCGCGGTTGCCTACGGTCCCAAAGTTGACAGCAACCTTCATGTTACCATTCCGGAACTGGAGTTGGAAAAAGTTCTTCAATCCAACAGAACCAACATCATTAAGCTGGTTTATGGCGGAAAGGAGTATAGTACGCTGCTTCAGGCTGTGGAGTATCATCCGGTGACGGATCGTCCACTGCATGTGGATCTGTTTGCTCTGGAGGAACAAACGCCTGTCATTATCACCGTCCCTATCCGTTTGGAAGGCACGCCTCCGGGTGTTGCCGAAGGCGGTCGGCTCTATCAGCCGCTGCGCAGAATACGGGTCAAGTGCCTGCCGAAGGATATTCCTGCGGAAATTGTACTGGACATAT